>JAEMPV010000047.1 GCA_022759145.1 Caldisericum sp. | reverse complement strand
CCCGATTTAAGTTCGTTCCTCAATTCATCTGTAGTAATACCAAGGAAGTTTGCAATATCCTCCTTCATGTTGTACTTAACGCCGAGTTTAAAGCCTCTTTCAAAGGCGGATTTAAGCCTGCCACCAAATCCTGAGGTGCCGTTTCCAGTGCCTGCGCTAACAAGTGCTACACTTCCCAAAACGAGTGCTAAAACAAGTGCTCCAACAATTACTAAATTTTTCATTTTCATCTTTTATCACCTCCGATAAAATAATAATACAAGATTGTGATAGAATTATGAAAGATCAAATTAAAGGAATTTTTTCGATAGGATTTTTCAAAAAGAAACTTCGTGTCTCTTCTATATCGGACATAACCTGATTTCTCAAATCCTGGACTTTTTCGAACTTTAACTCGTCACGTAGTCTCTTTATAAAATAAAGCCTCAAAAATTTACCGTAAAAGTCGTAATCAACATCCAAGAAGTGCGATTCTATTTTTATCTTCTTCTTGTCTTCAAATGTTGGGTTGAAACCGACATTTGTAACACCTCTTAAAAGCGTTCCATTATAATTTCCAATAGTTATATATACGCCATTTTTTGGAATAAGTTTATTTCCGTTTTCGTAGGCAAGGTTTGCTGTAGGAAATCCAAGATGCCTTCCCAAACCTTTTCCTCTTTCAATTATGCCTTGAGTAAAGAACGGATGCCCTAAGAAATTATTACCATCTTCAATTGAGCCTTCCTTAATAAGGTCGTGTATAAGGGAACTCGAAACAACTAGGCCATCTTTTACAACAGGATTAAAGACTTTTACTTCAAAATTGTAGAGTTTAGAGAGTTCCATAAGAGTGTTCACATCGCCTGACTTTTTATATCCAAATTTGAAGTTTTCGCCTACTACAACGAGATGACAGTTGAGCGTCTTTACAAGTTCTTCACGCACAAATTCCTCAGGAGACATTTCCATAAGCCCTTCTTCGAGGTCTGCAACATAGACATTTTCAACATTGATTTTCTCAAAGATGTATAACTTTTCATTTAGCGTTGTTAAAAATTTCCTCTTTGCTTCTTTAAAGGGATGGTTCGAGAATGTGTAAACAACAGGCGTAAGATTCTTCAAGTTGCACTCCTCTGATAACTTTGAAATTAACGCCTTATGACCTATATGAACGCCATCAAACATGCCAATTGCAACTGCAGTTTTTTTGGATATTGGTTTATGAAATCCTATTATTTTCATCAATCACAACCTTTGGCTTCAATGTGCCTTTTATCTCTCCTATGCCTATAACATTGTAATTCTTATCAAGGACAATTGCTTGCGTTAAATCCTGGGGCTTCCCAATTCTAAAAAGATCACCATCGACAATAATCATTGGAGCATTAATGACAGCCTGTGGGGGTATAAGCCCTTTTGAGAAATCGCCTTTCTTAAGCCTGTTTAGAGTTGTTGCAAGATTTATTGAAAGATTTCCGATTTTAGTGCGAGTAATTGCAGACAGAGTTGCAGGAACGCCTAAAGCAAGCCCAAGTTCGTAAGCAAGGGAACGCATATAAGTGCCTGTGCTTGATGTAACACGAAGAACAAGTTTATTATCTCTAAAACTTACATACTCGATCCCCAAAATCTCAACTTCCTTGAATGCCTCGATAAATGTCTCATTTCGAGCAAGTTTGTAGAGTTCAACGCCTTTTAATTTCTTTGCAGAGAAGAAAGGAATTCGCTGCTTTATTTTCCCTGTGAATTTTGGGAGTATCCGAAGAATGTCGCTTTCCTTAACGGCTACATCTACACTATTGAGCACCTTTCCCGTGATATCCCAGGTGTCTGTTTCTATGCCAAATATAATCTCAATAACATACTCTTTTGTCGGAAGGTTTACATAAGGCAACAGGCGAGTAAATTTTCCAACCGCAACAAACAACAAACCTGTTGCCATTGGATCAAGTGTCCCAAGGTGCCCTATCCGTTTTTCGCCCAAAACCGTAGATATCTCGTTTAAAAACTTCCTCGAGGTAATTCCATAAGGCTTAGAGATTAACAAGAAAGCGTTTGTCAACTTTTCCATTTTTTATGCTTACTCCTTCAATTTCAAGGAGCTTTTCCTTCAAAGAAAGCCCTCCAGCAAAGCCATGGAGCCTCAAATTTCTGTCAATAACTCTGTGGCATGGGATAAGTACTGGTATAGGATTTTTTGAAAGCGCAAACCCAACAAATCGTGCGTAATTATTTGTGTTGAAGACTTTCTTTGAGACATCACCATAAGTTGTAACGGCACCGAAGGGTATTTTGTGAACCTCTTGAAGTATTGGACGTATTGCCTCGTCAATGCTTTCAAAGTCAATACTGAATGCACTTTTATTGCCCTTCAAAAGATTCAAAAACTCAACTAAGAATGTGCTATCGTTTTCTTTGCAGGACTTTAAGAATTCGACCTTGTATATTTTATTATCCTCGTTTGCAAGGACTTTTAGAGGAATTCCTTCATAGCAAATTCTGTACTTCATCAGTATATCTTTACCTCGAGGCTAGAAGGTAACACTGTTTGCAAAACTACATTTGAAGGAATATTAGAAATAATAACAGGAAGTGTATAAGTCCCTGTATCAAGAGATGATGCATCAATCGTAGCCTTTATCATATCGGCAGTAACAGTGTCAACTACATCCTTGAAACCTGCGATTATAACGTTCACGCTATCCTGCGAAAGCGTAAACTGCTTGCCACTACCAACACTCACAGAAACAGGAACAATTAAAGTCTTAGAAACAATCGGGCTTGCCTCCACTGTAACTTTGCAACTATCAACAGAAAATTTTACATTATTAATTGGTGTAAGTTTCACTGTAAAGTCTGCTTTTGAAGTAACGGTTGAAACATCTATTGGGTCTGTTGAAACAGACTTTATGTTCGTTATTATGCTTATTGGTCCTGAAATTGTTACAAGAGAAGGATTTGAAGATACATTTCTAATGCCGAAATTAGAGGGCGGAAGGTTCTTAATCGTTGGAACTACTGGTACCGTTGCTATGGCATTATCTTCAGATACATTAACCTCTGCAACAACAGTTGATGGATTTACATAGACATTCTTAAGGGTAGAACCGTCAAATGTTTCTACTTTAACGGGGAGAGTTAGAGTTGTGTTTCCAGTAATGTTTGATAAATCAATAGAAACATAGATTCTTTTAATTTTTAAAAGTTCCGAATTTGGACCGAAGGCAACGACAGAATTAGGTGATATTATAGGAAGTGACGGGAAAAATTGAGTGTTTGAACTTGCATTTACAAATTCAGAAACAACGGGGAATTTTTTGCTTGAAATACTTTCAAGAACAATCCTAATCTTATCAGGTGTAAAAGACTTAATTTTTATAACAGATGTTGGTGGAGTTACGGTAACATCCACAAGGAAATCTCCCTCTTTTTTGTTTGTAAGGTCGACAGTTGCAACAAAATCTGAGTCTTTTAATCCAAAAATAACCTTGCTTGGGCCTTCTGCAATGACCGAAACTGTAGGAAGGTCGTTTGAAATATACGATTCACTTGAAACATTTATTGGCACGACGGGAACAGACTTAAAGGTCTTGGAAATAACAGGTCCCTGTGTTACGCTTACATACCACCATAACCCTATTGCAAAAAGTAACGCAATTACCTTGATATTAAAAATCTTTGATAAGAATTTCATCCTTTCTTCACCTTGTCCTTTACATTGAGGGTTGGTCTTATCATAACCAAGAGCATGCCTCTCAGTTCAAGGGGACTGAGGTACCTTGTAAGTTTTCCTCTTACAGCAAGAGAAATTATACCCGTCTCTTCCGATACAACAATTGCAACAGCATCGCTTTCCTCAGTTATTCCACATGCTGCCCTGTGCCTTGTGCCAATGTCTTCTTTCTCAAGTTCCTTGTCCATAGAAAGAGGAAGCACACACCTTGCTGCAGCAATCTTATCATTTCTTATAATTGTTGCTCCATCGTGAAGCGGCGAATTCGGGAAGAAAATCGTAACAAGCGTTTCTGCCTTAACCTTAGCACCAACCTCAACACCCGTTTCCATATATTCGCTCAAGGGAACTTCTCTTTCGATAACAATAAGCGCACCAATTTTATTAAGGGACATTGTGTTTACTGCCTTCACTATCTCTTCGACAACAGTCCTGTAGTCTTCTTCTCCCTCAAGTACTTCTTGAAGTTTGATATTTTTACCGAGCCCTGTAAACCACTTTCTCAACTCTGGCTGAAACACAACAACAAGAAGATAAGGAAGGAAAGTAAAAGAATAGGCGATAAGGTTGCTTGCAAGGAAATGAAGTGTTGTAAGACCAATCCTATCTGAAAGGTAGGATACCAAAAAAACACCTGCAAAATAAAGAGCAATACCCTCAGCAAGTTGAAGGGTCCTCGTGTTTTGAATTGCCTTCAAAATAACATAAAACACAAGGCTTACGATAAGAATATCAATTACGCTTAAAATAATTGTCTTCGTGCCTATATCTTTAAAAGTGTTAATCAGTATATCCATAGCAAATATATTTTCTCATAAATTGAATTTTTTGCAAGTAATTAAATAAAACATTTAGAGCATTGGTTTTGAAATAAATATTGAGCACATAAAATATAAGAGAATGTGATATTATGCAGTTTAAAACACTGTTTATTGCACATGTCCCGGACGCCGAGCCTGAGAGGGACGGATGCATTCTTGAAACAGGAAAGTACAAACTTTTTGTAAGACTTGTTAAAA
>JAEMPV010000046.1 GCA_022759145.1 Caldisericum sp. | reverse complement strand
TACTGCTTTGTTGTTGACTCAAGTTCCGCAACCTCTGGATAGAGCTGGTTAAAGAATTCCGCTGACTCGTTCAGTCCTTTTTCTTTGAGAAGTTTTTTGACCTCTTTTAGCGTAGTGAGTGGTAAACCCTCGAACTGGGGGACAAGAATCATTTTGACAGCTTTATCCAGAGCATTTGTATTGTTTCCGAGAGCTTTTACAATCTTGGCTACATCTATCAAAAACCCTATTCCAATTTCAAGACCAGCTTTCTTTATCTGATCATACAAGTCAAAGATATTATTTACCATTTTATCTTCTTGAACTATGCCTTTGAGAACATTTTTTATGTCCTCATCCTGCGGATTTCCAACATTTATAACTATGAATCGTCTAAGAAGCGCATGTCCAAGTGAAAAGAGATAGCGTCTGTCGTAAACGTTCATCGTAGCTATAACTCGAAAATTACTAGGTATCTTTATGTTACCCTGAACGTCCCATACTCCTAGCAAATATCTCCCGCAATCATCGATTTTATCACCCCATGATTTTATTTCATGTAGAAGGGAAGGTGGCAACTTCCAATCTTCTGGCTTGCCTCCAAAAATTGTGAAAAATTCTCCAAAGGCCCTTTCTATGTTTGCCCTGTTAATTTCATCTATTAGAAGAATGGCTCCTCCACTTCTCATGTGTTCACATATTGCTTCAAGAAGGACGCCTGACTTCCAAAAAACTTCTTGACCTTTAAGAACAGGACCGCCAATCACGTCGATTCTACTCCAATCGCTTGACGCAGTTTTTGATACAAGTTTATAACCAAGAACTTCAGCTATTATTTGCGCTAGTGTAGTTTTTCCCGTACCTGGAGGACCTACTAGAAGAATAGGCTTTCCCAATTTCAGCGCTGCAACTAAATCATCCAGGAGAGTATCTTTAAAATTGAAGTATTGACGCTTTGCGTTTTCTTTTATTATTTCCTTAACCTGATGGATAGGAAGTTTATACACTAAAGATAGCTCCTCTTTTTGGGTTACTTCCCTATTTTTTTGATAATTTTGAACTCGATCTAACAAGAGAACACGCAGTTTTCCTATGACCTCCGAATCAACTATATGTTGCAGACCGGACCTGGAGTAATTTTTGAGGAGATCACTTAATTGATTGTCTCCTTGAAGAGTTCCCTTATGAACAGAGTCATGCAACCAGATTATTTTCATCTTAAACCTGAAAGGAAATTCCAGCATACCGGACTGCTTTTCGCTAGGCCAAAAGAGGTTTAAAAAATCGAATTCAGTTTGAGTAACTATTCCAGCACCAACTATGCCAATTTGAGTTACAAAGAAGAGAACAATATTTGGTTTGTTTCCACTAATAAATTCCTCAAACAATTTAGCAGATGATGGGGCAACTCCCCCTCGCGTAGCGGCAAATATACCTTTCAATTCATTTGCATCTAGACGAGACCCCCAATAGGTATAATCCACTTCAAATTTTTTTGAGTATTCTAGGCTCCATTCCCAATGCTCTTTAGACCCTGCAGATACCCAGAACTCTGCTTGGTTAATTGTAGACTTTAAATCATTAAGCCATTCTTCGAGTTTTTTAGATGGCTTTGAGGACGCAATGTGAACCATACATTAAAGTAAACATTTACAGCACTAATTAATTTTTCTAAGAAACTATCGTACTTAATAGTTCTCGGTTTTGAATTATTCTCTTTAACAATGCATCATGTGCCTGAAGTTTTCTGCGCACTTCAGGAATGGGTATTTTAGAATAGTCATCTGGACGAAGATATGTATAGCCTTGTTTTTCACCGTAAAAATGCTCGTAGAGAGTGTATCTAAGGATTTTATTTTTTAAGAGAAATATTCCGCAACAATCGGGTGCCGACCACATTTGATAGAGTCCTTCCCTACACGTCGCAAAAGTTAATCCCATTTTTTCTATGCTTGCCTTGATTTCATTGTAGATTCTTTGCCTTATTTCTCTTTTTGGATGCTTGTGTGAGCCTAAGAGAAATCGTTCCCAGTTGCTTTTGTCAACAAGCTTTCTAAAGTTATCTTCATTCATGACTTTTCTATAGACTTCGAGTTCTTTCCAGCTTAAAACCCTCAAGACCTCGGCTATTACGTGCTTTGCATTTACTTTTTTTGCTTCTTCCGCGTACTTTTCCACGTATTCATCCCCCGAGTTCAGAAAAGGTACAATCGGTTGAAACCTCAACACTACTGGTATACCTTCGCTACTCAGCTTCTCAGCCACGTCTAGCCGCTTGGACGGGGGCGGAGCCCCGGGCTCAATAACTTTGGATACATTATCCTCGAGGAAGGCTATACTAAACTGAACAATTGCTAATCCCTCTCCCGAAAGTTCCTTTATAACATCCAGCCAGGGAGACTCTCCAACAAGGGTAGACTTTGTATTTATAATTAGGGGCACTCTTTCAGTAAGAGAAAGCCTGAGCAGACTTAGCGAAAGCATCGACTTCCTCTCAATAGGTTGAAAAGGATCAGTTAATGCAGACATCCGGAAAGGCGGAACAGCAACACCCGCTTTACGCCACTTCTCGATTGCCTTCCTAAAAAGCTTGGGATAATCAATTCGAGCGCTTAATGAACCGTGGCTAAATCCTGGAAGAAACCTCGTATAACAGTAGACACACGAATGACTACATCCAATATACGGATCCAGTCTGAAAATCGAGTAACAAAAACTGGACATCGGCAAACTTGGACCTACAACAAGCTCTCCGCCGAAGCTCCTAGCTTTTGCCACCCCAAACTCTCCTTGATTAAAAAACTCCATCATAAATAAAAAATGTTTACGTATTTAAGGTGAAAATATCCTTCCATTCCCGAAGATTATTAACACCAGCCAAATTATGAGGTTAACGCGACTAACTGTTCATTAAGGTAACCAAAGTTGTATGGAATTCTGAAGGCTGGGCCAAAGCGATACAAGCTACGAATTTCTGGGCACTATTATTCCCCACGAGTTCGCTAGGCTTGTTGGGCTCGTCAAGCCGAGGGAGATAGTGCCG
>JAEMPV010000045.1 GCA_022759145.1 Caldisericum sp. | reverse complement strand
AAAAATACAGGAAATAACTACTTGGACAAAACTACTATTTCGAAAATTGTTGAATAAAATTCAGTTGATATGACATTTGCATTTGTCTTCTTAACAAGGTATTTTATACCGCCATGCCTTCTAAAGTTCAGGTAATTTTTGAAGTGGTTAATACCTGCAATAAATTCAACAAACACTACACCCAAATCTGATGATAATGTTTGAGCAGGAATTAGGTAATCTGCAATAATAACTCTATTTGCAATTCTCAGCGCTTCGTTAAGAAGAACAATTCTTTCTTCCTCTTCCATTTCGTGTAAGGACATAGAAAATGACGCAAAGTCGAACTCTTTGTCTTTAAAGTTATTGAGGACATCAACACCACCGTGGAAAAAATCAACATTTTTGAGCTTTCTTTCGTTTTTTACCTTGTTTGCAAGGTCTATCATCTTTGAAGAAAGGTCAACACCAACTGCAAACTCACATACCGAACTTGCTTCCATTACAAGTGCACCGGTTCCGCAACCAATGTCGATGAATTTATTACATCCCTTAATATTATTAAGTATCTTCTGCCTTAACCCTGAAAGATTTGGGTCTATTAACATCCTGTATATTTCACCGTCGTAGTAGTGTATCTTGTCCATTGTGTACTATTTTAACCCACAAAAAGAATTAGTCAAGCACAAAAATAGACAAACTAAAGATATAGCAAGACTGCAAGATAGTGAAGGATACTACCGCCAAGGACAAAGAAGTGCCAAATGAAGTGATTGTATCGATATCTTTGGAAGGCGTAGAAAAATACTCCTATTGTGTAGGTCAATCCTCCCAGAACAAGAAGGATTAAAGCACCTTTGGGAAGATTTCTAACAAGGGTTTTCCATGCGAAAAGTATTAAATATCCCATTATTAAATATGTAGTAGTAAAAAGCACGGAGTATTTCCCCACAAAGAAGACCTTTAAGACAATCCCTATTATTGCAAGCACCCAGACTAAAATAAATATGTTTCTTCCTAAAGTTCCACCAATTGAAATGAGGGCAAAAGGAGTATAAGTGCCTGCTATGAGAAGGTAGATTGCTGAGTGGTCTAAAAGACGCAAAATCCTTTTTAGTTTTTCACTTTTTACATTGATATAAAGCGAGTGGTAAAGTGTTGAAGCAGTATAAAGAAGTGTAAGTGTAATTCCAAAGACAATAAATGACAGAAGTTTGGTAGGATTATGAGACCTTACACCTTTAATTACGAGCAACACTAGACCCGCAATACTCAGCGCTATCCCAACGCCGTGTGTGATGCTATTGCCAACTTCCTCTTTCTTATAAAGTGGTTTTTCTTTAATTTTCACAAAAAGAATTTTACCACAGATTATGGAGTTTTAAAAACAACGGGTTTTTTTATTAAGGCTCATTCCTTCAATCCTATCGCCAATTCTATATCGAAATTACCTATTTTACTCTATTGTAAAAACTAAATTTTGAATATAAAATACTAAAATTTGAATGGTTTGAAAGATTAAGAAAATAAATATGGAGGTAGAATATGAGAATTGCAGTGCTTGTAAAGCAGGTTCCGGCAACAGACAAGGTAAAGATGGATGAAAAAACGGGGACAATGGTTAGAAGCGCTATGGAATCTGAATTAAACCCATTAGATCTGTATGCAGTAGAAGAAGCTGTCAGACTTAAAGAAAGAATCGAAGGGACAGAAATTACCGTTATTTCAATGGGACCACCTGCAGCATCTGATGCAATTAGAGAAGCAATCGCTATGGGATGTGATAAAGGAATCCTTTTGTCAGACAGAGCCTTTGCAGGGGCTGATACCTGGGCTACTGCCCTTACTTTATCAACCGCTATAAAGAAGGTTGGCAATTTTGATTTAATTTTTGCAGGAGAAAGAGCAACAGATGGCGAAACAGGACAGGTTGGACCAAGCGTTGCTGCACAACTTAATATGCCTGCGCTTACCTATGTGAGCAAAATCAGGGACATCAAGGATGGAAAAATTATTGTTGAAAGGGCAGTTGAAGGAGGTCATGAGGTTGTTGAAGCAGAACTTCCCGTATTAATAACTGTTGTTAAAGAAATAAACGAACCAAGAGTGCCAAATCTCAAAGGAAAGTTAAAAGCTAAAAAGATAGATATTCCTGTTGTGACCGCAAAAGAACTGGGGTTGGATCCTTCTAAAGTTGGTCTCAGTGGCTCTCCTACAAGGGTTGTAAAGATATTTTATCCAACACTTTCTCGAAATGGTATTATCGTTGAGGGAAAAGATCCTGAGAAAGCAGTAGAGAAACTTCTTCAATTTTTGAAAGATAAAGCACTCATTTAGGTTGGAGGACACTATGAAAGCAAATGAAGGAAATTTCCAGGGTATATGGACTTTAGGAGAGGAACGTGAAGGCAAAATTAGCCCTGTTTCTTATGAACTCCTTACCTGGGGAAGAGAATTAGCAGACAAAAGAGGCACTTTCCTTGCAAGCGTTATCCTCGGACATAACATTAAGGAAAATGTGAAAGACCTCATTTATCATGGCGCAGATATTGTTTATGTTGTTGATCATCCTGCTTTAGCACATTTTGCACCTGATGCATATGTGAATGTCCTTGAAAAATTGGTCAAGGAATTTTTGCCAGAAGTTTTCATTGCATCTGCAACCACATATGGAAGAACCATAATGCCTATGCTTGCCGCCAAAATAGAAACAGGTCTTACAGCGGATTGCACAGGTTTGGATATTGAGCCTGAATCAGGTCTTTTAATCCAGACACGACCTGCTATTGGTGGCAATGTTATGGCTACAATTAAGACAGCAGATTATAGACCTCAAATGGCAACTGTGAGACCAAAATCCAAAAAGCCACTTCCAAAAGATGAATCAAGAAAAGGTGAGGTTATCGTAAAAGAATATCCCGAAGATACTTATTCTTCCAAGGTAAAATTCTTAGAGTTCATAAAAGATGAAACTGCAACTCTACCTATTCAAGAAGCAGATATAATAGTTGCAGGCGGTAAGGGCTTGAAGGATGCAAAGAATTTTAAGTTGCTTTATGATCTTGCAGAGTTGTTGGGTGGCTCTGTTGGAGCATCAAGACAAGCGGTTGATATGGGATGGGTTCCTTACTCGCATCAGGTTGGTCTCTCTGGGAAAACGGTAAGTCCTCGACTCTACATTGCAATTGGAATTTCTGGTGCAGTTCAGCATATCGCAGGAATGTCATCTTCTGGAACTATTGTTGCCATTAATAGCGATCCAGATGCAAACATATTCAAGATTGCTGACTTTGGAATTGTTGGAGATTTATTTGAAATTGTTCCTGTATTGATTCAAAAATTGAAAGAATACAAGAATGAAGGAGGGCAATAATGGGCGATTACAATAAGGTAACAGAATCTCTTGTAAAAGAGTTGAGAAGGATAGCAGGCGACAAGGCTGTAATTTATGAGGATAAAGAGGCGTTGGAGAGCTATTCTGCAGATGAATCAGGAGGAAAATATTATGCTCATATGCCAGATGTGGTTGTTAAACCGGAAAATAGTGAACAAATTGCAAAAATCGTGAAGCTTGCAAACAAGGAGCACATACCAATTACACCACGAGGTGCTGGAAGTGGATTAGCAGGAGGTGCTGTTCCTCTTTATGGAGGTATTGTTATATCCCTTGAAAGAATGAACAGGCTTTTGGAAATTGATAAGGCGAATCTTGTTGCTGTTGCTGAACCCGGGGTTGTGACAAATGACCTCTGCAAAAAAGTTGCTGATTATGGATTGTATTATGCAGGATATCCAATGAGCGTAGAAACAAGTTTTATTGGTGGCAATGTTGCAACAAATGCGGGCGGAAGTAAGGTAATAAAGTATGGAAATACTGGGCACCATGTGCTTGGCATAGAAGCAGTTTTGCCAAATGGTGAAATAGTGCAATTTGGGGGAAAAAGAAGGAAGGATTCAAGTGGTTATGAGTTTGTGAAATTTCTTGTAGGATCCGAAGGAACCCTTGCAGTATTCACAAAAATATTCGTAAACCTTATTCCACTTCCCGGTAAGACTGTTGACCTTTTAGTTCCTTTTGCAAGCATAGAGGATGCTATTAAGAATGTTTCTTTAGCAATTACGGAAAGCAAAGTCCTACCAACCGCAGTAGAGTTTATTGATAAGCTTTCTGTCCAGTTAGGCGTAAAATACAACAATACTTCGCTTCCTTTTCAAGATGAAGCAGAAGCCTTTCTCATATTACAGTTTGAAGGAAGGACAAAAGAAGAGCTGGAAGATATATATGAAAAAGCAGGAGAAGTTCTTCTTGCAAATGGTGCATTAGATGTGTTTGTTGCCGATAACAGGAGCACATCCGAGAAAATTTGGAAAGTGCGTCGAAACTGGCTTGAAGCTATTAAGGCAGCCGACCCTTATGTCCCAACTGGCGATGTTGTTGTGCCAACCTCTGAAATTCCTGAACTTATGGACTATATAGAGCAAACATCTAAGGAGTATAAGGTTAAGATACCTGTTGCAGGACATGCAGCTGATGGAAATCTTCATCCAGCTCCAATGAAACCGGAAGGAATGAAACCAGAGGAATGGAAGGATTATTCTGAGGAAATACTTGATAAGATTGCAATTAAAGCGGGAGAATTAGGAGGTGCAGTAAGCGGAGAGCATGGGATTGGATTTATTAAAAAGAAGGTTTTAGCAGAAACAAAGAAAGAAGAAGTAAAGGTAATGAAGGAAGTTAAGAAGTTATTTGATCCGGGTAACATTATGAATCCGGGGAAGTTATTTGATTTAGATTAAAAATTCTATTTATCAGAAGATAGAAAGCAGTCTAATGCCCGTTTAGTAAATTATGACAAATCAAAAACAGGGGCTTTTACGCCCCTGAAAAAAGCATTTATTCTATGGTCTTTATTTTACAATCTCTGCGATTCTTGCAAGCCTCTTTTCACGATCCCTTACAAATCTTTCGATGCCTTCAAAGACATGCTTCGGGTCGAGGTGTGCTTCTTCTACGACCTCATCAACTGTGCCACCTGTTCGCCATCTGTTGTCCCAGTCTGAGGAAAGGGAGTATTCTTTAACAACAGGGTTTGCTATCCAGTGATGCATAAGCTTTATTGACTCATTTGTAATAACCATCGAGTCGTGCCATAGTTTCCATGGAAGGACCTTATCTTTATACTCCTGCGGTTCTCTTCTAAATAGTTCATAACTTGGAGTTGAAACTATCCTGACATTAAGCTTTGCTTCCTTTAGTTGTGGAATTACCTTGATAACAGATAGAGTGGAACTTGTCCCCTGAACGATAACTGTTCCCATTGGTTCTAAGCCAGGCTCAAAGTCCTTAAGTATATATGCACCATGCGCTGCCTCGAAGTGTGAAGCAAGCCCCAGGGCACTTCTATCTGGAATAGGAATTGCAGGTCTTGTAAGGACAAGTGCAATGATATGTGCGTCGAGTTCAAGTGCCCTTCCAAGAAGAACAGGCACTTCATTTGCCTCCCACGGAACAAGATCAATTACATGTCCCTCGGGGAAGAGATCCCTTACACCAGGTGCAAAGATTCCGAAATGTGTCCTAGAGTCATCTGCAGTTTCTGGTCCTGAGTGTCCCATAACCCATATGGTCTTTCCAAGTTTGATTTGACAATCCTGAGCCATTTGTGAGAAGAGCCTCATCATACCATACTTTAGATACGCAAAAGAGCCATATGTTGAAGAGGCAGAATAAAAACCATTGAACTCGTTAAAGGGATCTTCGGAGAAATTAACAGATGCGATCCCAACGGAGATTCCTGAGTTGACAAACTCCGTTATTTCCTGCGGAAGGAGAACACCTTTTCTGTTTCTTACCTTATCATACCAGCCAAAACCAGGGAAATCACCATATGGCTTTGCAAAACCTGAAATCTGAGTGGAGTCTGCAAGGTCTGCTGACATTGCTATGAAAAGTGGCCTTCCATATTTCTTACCAACATATGCGTTAATCCATGCACCCCACTTTGAAAATGCCTCTCTATTTGCAGCATGACTTCCTGGGGCAAAGTAGAGGTCTTGAGGATAATTCTTGTAATCATACAGTACCTTATCCTTAAGAGGATTTTCTCCCTTAAGTTCAAAAGAATCAATATTTTCAGGAACTTTTCCCGCAATTTCAAGAAGCCTATCTGCGATAAAATTGAGAAGTTCTCTATCGTTATAGACAACACTCATTGCAACTTCGATGTTGTCCTTGAACTGCTTGTAAATTTCTTCCTGTGTTTTTGGTGCTGGCTCTCCAAAACCTACGAACTTCACGCCGTATTTATCCTGAAACTCCTTTTTCGTTTCCCAGAATAACTCCGAATTCATTTTGTGTGGTGATCCATGCGATGCATTGTCATACTTAAGATACCCACGCCCTTTTCTTGTCTTGAAATATGCGGCATTAGGGACATTTGGTTCAATTCTTGATTCATCGAAAAGTTCCGCTTCAGTTTTGAAAACTTCTCTAAAGTCGCTTCCGTTATCAGTTCCAATCACACGCCATCCATGGCAACCAAACCACTCCTTTGGAGTCCCATACACTGTTTCTGCAACCGGATGATCATCAATACCGTAGTTATTCCAATCAATGAGGAAGAAAAGATTGTCAAGCCCTAATCCCCACGCAGAGTTTGCAGTCTCATGGAAACCACCTGGTGTAAGTCCTGCATCACCTTCGATTACCACAACCTTAACCTTGTCTGCACCTGCTCTCTTTAAGGCAACCGCCTCACCTGCAGCGGCAGTTATACCATGACCTGAAGGACCTGTGTTGAACTTGAGAAAGAGTGTTTTTCCTTCAAACTCAGCATGCCCTGAAAGTCCTTTATTCCTTCTAAAACCAAGTAAATCCTCTGGTAGAAGTGCAAATTCTCTTCTTAATTTGAACTTTTCATCGTGAGTCTCCTCGTATTTCTTCTGAACCGCTCCATTAAGAACTGCAAGTGTTGCATAGACAAGGGGGATTGTATGACCTGCACCTAAAATAAACCTGTCGGAAAATCTTTTTTCTGGATACCTTATGTCGTAGTGTAAGAATCCTGAAAGCATAAGGGTTACAAACATGTGCATCTTTGAACGTGATCCACCTGGGTGACCGCTTTGCCTGTAGTTAAGCATAAGGTCGATAAGGGTGTCTACTACATCACCAACTTTTTCAAAATACTTTAGTTCTTTTTCGTTTATTTCCATAGTTACTCTCCTTTCCCGAAAATTTCTTTATATTCAATTTCTACATCTCTAACAAAATTGATCATTCCTTCTTCTGTTTTAACATGCTTTGTCATATCCTTTAAAACATAAAAAGGCACTGTTGCAATATCGCAACCTACTTCTAAAATTTCTCTTACTTGCCTTGCATTCCTAACGGATGCCGCAATTATTTTAGTAGAAAACCTGTAATTTTCAAAGATTTCTTTAACAATCGAAAGCATGTGGACGCCACTTACAATGCCATTATCGTTAACTATCTCCTCGTCGTGTTCTATGCCATCAGAGGGGAAGTAGTCCTCTTTCTTGAATTCCATTCCAATCTTGCTTCGAAGGTAATCGTCAATCCTTCCAACAAATGGGCTTACATAATCTGCGCCTGCCTTTGCCGCTAAAAACGCCTGTTCAGGTGTCATAACAAGGGTTACATTAACCGGAATCCCTGCTTGCTTCAGTTCTCGCACTGCTTTTATGCCGTCAAAGTCGTCACCATCGCCAATATTTGGATTTATAGGAATCTTTACCACTACATTACTTGCGATGTAGTTGAACTTTTCGTAAAGAATGGTTCCTTCCCTTACCATATTTTTTGGGTCTGTGCTAATGACCTCCAAACTTACAGGACGCAACCTCCCTGCGGTTCTTAAAATCTCTTTTATGTAATCTTCCATAGAATTTATTTGAGACCTGTACTTCTGAAGCGCTTTTTTGATAAGGGTTGGGTTGGTAGTTACTCCGTCAACAATGCCCCAGGAGATTGCAGTCTTAATCTCTTCAATATCCGCTGTATCGATGAAGATTTTCATAGGTCATCATCTCCGCTTTTCATATAGTAGTGGATCGGCAAGGCAATAAGAATAATTGCAAGCCCAACAGGTCCTGTTAAAAGCCCTAATATAAACCATCCAAAGGCGTTTCGCCCTTTCTTGTGAGCAACTATAGCAGTGGGAATTGCGAATATCAAAAGGACAACCAAAACAATTATAGGAACTATAAGTTCAATACCTATTCCAAGCAAACTCAACTGATTAAAAAATTCCATGCCCATTTTTTACCTCCTTCAAACTATTTTAGCATAACAATGCCAATTCTACAATTTTAAAAATATTTCTCTAAAAAG
>JAEMPV010000044.1 GCA_022759145.1 Caldisericum sp. | reverse complement strand
ATCCGTAGATGTAACATTTGTCCTTTATCATTACTTTGACACCTTAATTATTCAAGTTAAATATTACAAGAATAATTTTCTGAGCTAACACTGAAAGTTATTTTGATATATTGTTGCTAAGAATATTTTAGCTCGATAATTATCCCTTATCTATAATATAACGCCTTTAGCATAATCCATAGATCTCATTCCATATTCTAAAGCTTTTCTAATTCCTGATATTGTTCAGGAGTTTTGCTTTCTATAAAAGCTTACATGGTGAACGATAGCATTAAGCCTATAACGAAAGATTATAAAAAGCGAGCTATAGCGCGCGCTAAGCAACGAATACTCTTTCTGATCTTTCTAGAACCTAACAAGATGGTGAACGTCCTTTTTACCGCCTTTTAAGCTACCCGCAAAATCACACTTGAGAACTAAAGAAATCCAAAAGAGGCTAGAAAATGGAAAACAAACAAGGAAACAGCTACACAGAATGGTTCACAGTCATAAAGGTTCCAATACTAAAGATAACCATAGGAGACCAACTATTCTTCTTTTCCCCCACCCGCAGAATCAGCACTCCAGGCGAGCTACTCGCAGTACTCAAAGAAGATACATGGAGAATTATAGATTCGGAAAAACCCTACCAAGCCAAATTTTACGAGACAGCCCGGCTATTCGACTACCTTAGCGGTCAAGAAGTCCCAATAAGCGTAGCAGTTTTAACAGCAGAAGCCGGCTGGAAACAGCGCAGAGAAAAAGCTAGACAAATACCCATCAAATTCCATGTAACACTCCACGACAAAATATGGAACAAAGAAAAAGAAATAACAAGCCAAGGCCTCATGGAGACCTACAGCGTCAAAGCGGAGTTACGCGTTGCCCCCTTACGGGGTGCCTCAGAATACCGAGAAGAAATAATAATTCAAGGCAAAAAGTTTACAAGGCTACAGGGATCCTTGACAACATATTATACGCCATTCATGCCTGAAAACGCCAACCTTTTGTGGGAACTCCTACAACAAGCCGCAGGGAATAGTTCTGTTCCCCGCATGAAGCATCATAGGTATAAGAAAACCTTATCGAGCTAAACGGATATAACATTTTTTCTTTTTCGTTGAAACGTAATATTGTGTGCGTGCTCTCATTGTTTGACCAATGACAAGCGTTGTAAATCTTAGATGATTGTTTGTTAGTATGTGCGCTAGTGTGCTTTTTACGATAATGTTACATCGAATTTTTCTCCATTGAAAATGCATCGTCTTCTTGAGCGAAATGTTGATTAAGCAATGTGTAGCCATAGAACATGCCCATCCATCCTAGAGGGGGGTACTATCGAAGTTGGAGGTAGTTTGGAGAAGGGAGCATTCGCTATTTTATTATAAGGTGAATACTTATGAGCGTTAAGGTGGGTGAGCGTTGGGCTCAAGGTCTAATTCTCCAATGGATTAATCAAGTTATAAAAGAGCATGGTCTCTCGTTTAAGAGGGCTGATCAAGAAATACAAATTAAAACAGTCGCTGGTGAAATTGAGTATCCTGACATAGTTATCTGGGACAGTACTGGAGAAAAGGTTGCTTGCCTCATAGAACTCAAAACTCCTATGACTAGCGTATATGATGAAGAGCTAGTTGAAGATGCGCTAAGGAAATCAACTGATGCAGGGATTCCATTTTTTGTCACTTGGAATATAAATAAGCTAGTTCTATGGGAAACTTTTCAACCTGGAACAACTTTACTTGAAAGAAGATTACTGCACGTAGATGTTTTAGAAATTAAGGATCTTAGAGAATTAAGTAAACCCGAGGTTGAGAAAACTGTAAAATCTTTTCTGGAGAAGTTCCTACGAACTCTACAAGCGTATTATGAAGAGAAAATATCAAAACCACCTGGAATATACGTTTTACCAAAGCTTCCCCCCGATGAGATTTTGATTCGCTATCTTCAAGCAGCTGTCGACTCTCTTTATATTCCCGTTTCTAACATCATAATTAGAAAGAAGGAGAAAGATGCCAACTTTTATAGAAAGCTGGTTGAATGGTTTGTCAGGCAAGGCTGGTTATTCGAGGACAGTGAAGATGATTATAATAGGGTTGCGAGGCAAGCGGTCTATCTTCTCATTAACAAGATTCTCTTCTACAATATTTTGAAAGAGAAGTTTGGCTTAAAAGAAATCGATGTTAGAAATGTCTCTACAGGTGCGGATCTAAAGAAACGATTACAAGAATATTTCAATTTTGCTATAGCTATTAATCCTCGTTACGGTATAATTTTTGCGGCAGACTTTTTAGAAACAATTCCTATTCCAGATGAAATTGTAGAGGGGCTTAAACAGCTTATAGCAGAGCTTAACAAGTACGACTTTTCAAAAATAGGATACGATATAGTTGGAAAGATCTTCGAAAAACTAATTCCAGAAACTGAGAGGCATAAACTAGGGCAATACTTTACTTCTACAGATATTGTCGATTTAATTCTAGGATTTACCGTGAAGCATCCCGATGATAAAGTGCTAGACCCTGCATGCGGATCCGGAACATTTCTAGTCAGAGCATACCAAAGGAAAAGATTTTTGGCCCAAAAATTATCTAAAGAGGGAAAATATCCAAAGCCGTATAAAACACATGAAGAATTGGTTAAAGAAATTTGGGGCATCGATGTTGCTAAGTTCCCAGCTCATTTAGCTTTAATCAACATAGTTAGAGAGAATATAGGAGCTATTGAAACTATTCCCAATATAGCTTGTAAAGATTTCTTTGAGATTTCGCCTGGCAAGAAATCTTTACTATATGAGCTTGCTTTTCCAGTAGAAGTGAAGAAAGAAGAAATTCAAACAGAATTTCCAACAGATTTCAATGCTGTAGTGACTAACCCCCCTTACACAAGACAGGAGGAAATGGAGGATGTTTTTCTCGGAGGGTATAAAGATAGGCTTCGAGAATTAGTTAAAAATACTAGTGGAATCAACATCAGCAAAAGATCTAGCATCTACGCATACTTCTTCTTGCATGGGGCTAACTTCTTAGCTAAAAACGGAAGAATGGGCTTAATAACTTCCAATTCGTGGCTTGATGTAGATTTTGGAAAACACCTCCAAGAATTCTTCTTGAAAAACTTCAAGGTTATAGCGGTTATAGAATCTAAGGTTGAAAGGTGGTTTGAAGACGCCGATATTAATACAGCTATAACAATTCTTGAAAAATGTGACGATAAAAAAGCGAGAGATTCTAATCTAGTAAAGTTTGTTTATCTTAAGAGAAGGCTGAGAGAAATCATACCGATTGGAGAGAATGAAGAGGAAAGATGGAATAATGTAGAGAGATTTGTGAATTTTGTAGAGAACTGCGATAAAGATGAGAAGATAAGAAGCCAAATGAAAAAAATAGACTTTCTTGGTAAAACTCTTTGGATTTATGAAGACGAAAATTTCAGGATTACAATGATGAGTCAAGCAGACCTATGGGCTGAGGGATGGAACGAGGAAGAAAACAAATATGATGGATCAAAGTGGGGCAAATACATAAGGGCACCAGAAATATTCTTTAAGATTCTAGAGAAAGGTAAAGATCTATTCGTTCCTTTAAAGAAGATCGCAACGGTAAGAAGAGGGTTTACAACAGGTGCTAATGAATTCTTCTACTTAACCCAAGAGAGAATTAACAAATTAGGGATTGAAAGGGAATTCTGGATGCACCCAGTAAAATACGATGAATGGCTTAAGATTAAAGATTTTATACCCTCAGAAGACATTTGGATTGATAAAA
>JAEMPV010000043.1 GCA_022759145.1 Caldisericum sp. | reverse complement strand
AGGGCAAAGGTGGTGCAATCTCCATAATGAGTTTCGTTGCAGGCGTTATGATAATCCTGGTATCAATTGTTGCCTTCCTCTTCCCGCAGATTATAAATGTCGAAGATGTGGAATTGGAGAAAGCGGAGGAAGGGGAAGAAAAATTCAAGATTTAGGGAAAGTAAGCAAAAAATGCTATACCAAGACAAAAGGGGTAGATTTATAAAAATAATTCTGAGGTTACTTCATTCCAATCCACTATAGAATATGAGTCATGGACAAAAAATCGAAACTCAAATGACTAAAAGTTGCTCTTAAAACAATTTTACTTACGGAAAAAAGTATAGAAGATTCTAACTGAATAGTAAGGGCAAGGAAGTAATATAACTACTTCTACAGCAGAGGTTTTTAAAAGAGAATGGATGTATAGAGAAGTCTAAGAACAACTCTGAATACTATAATAATTTTAGAAAAATATAAGTTTGCATAAAGTTATCACTTACTAAAAGTTAATGCACTTGGGATGATATACTCAAAAGATTTTGAAACTTTTAACAATTTTACTAACAGACAAAATTTAGCTATAATTATCTAGGGAGAAATGAACAACATTAGTGGAATTATTCAAGATGGAAGTAAATTAATAGACCTTGAAGAGCAAAAGAAAATTTTAAGAGTCAAGATAGAAGAAGCTCTTAAAAGACAAGGCTTTACACTAGATCGAGATATCGGATCTTTAAGACCAAACAAAGAAGTCCTCAAAATGATCCAACAAAGTGCTAGGCTAGAGCAAATTGAGCTGCATAAATCTTTCTTGCTACAAAATTTTGGCACAGTGAAGAAGTTTAGCAAAAGTGGAGCAGAAATTGTACCTGAAAGAATATCCTTGGAACTAAGAATAGTTGAACGTGATTCGCTTGAAGATAAAATTTTCAAATGGTGGAACCTTGTATGGTGGAGTATCCCATACCAGCACCCTTACGGTAGGCAGATGCGTTTCCTAATTTGGGATAAGGGAAATGATGCTCCCTTTGGAATGTTTTCTCTGCAAAGCCCTGTCCTTAAGATGAAGGTTAGAGACGAGGCTCTAGGAATACCAAATGATGAGCTTGATCTTTGGGTGAACAGGTCCATGTACGCTCAGAGAGTTGGCGCCTTCCCACCATATAACGATCTCCTTGGTGGTAAAGCTGTTGCCTTATCACTTACCTCAAACGAAGTCCGTAATGCATATAAAGAGAAGTACAAAAATAGAAAAACAATAATCAAGAATAGATTTATTGACTCGGAGCTTTTATTCATAACAACAACTAGCGCATTTGGGAGAAGTAGTTTATATAACAGGCTTACCTATAATAAAGAAATAGTGGCTGAATCTCTTGGATACACAAAGGGTTCTGGAACTTTTCAAATACCAGAGGGGCTGTACAAAGAGATACTTAATTATTTGGAAAGAAAAGGCATAGATACTAGAAGAAGCTTTGGTTTTGGTCCTTCAAAAAAAATAAAGCTGCTTACAATAGCTCTAAAGGATATTGGAATTCCAGAAGTAATTTATCATGGTATTAAAAGAGAGTTTTACCTCTTTCCTCTTGTTTCTAATCTAAGAGAAGTTATTAGCGGCTTAGAAGAGCCTAAATGGTTCGACAGACCATTTGAAAAATTGGCTGAATACTGGAAAGAAAGATGGGCTCTGCCAAGAGCAAAGAGAAGTAACTCATGGAAAAAGTTCGACAAAAACGAGTTTTTTGAGGAGGTCAGTAAAATGTTAAAGGAGAAATCATATGGATAAAAACGAGCAGGTTTTTACAGATCTTCCAGAAGCTCTAGTGGAAGAGGCACTCTCCAAAAGTGAGGAAGAAGGGAGTAAATTTTACAAATCCTTCAAAGAACTTAAAATTCTAAAACAAACAGTACGTCCGCTCCTTGAAAAAGAAAATTTCATCAGAAATGAAAATGAACTTCCATACTCAGAAATTCCAACAACATCCGGAATAGACGGCTCATATGTTGTCGAGCGACTCCTCGCGGCGGATTTTGTAGCATGTGCTGCTGTCGCAGTAGAAGGTATTGTACCACCATCAGAAAAAAGCTACTGGCCTCGCCCAAGGCACAGACTTTATATCAAGGCAGAACCTCACAATATAGACAGTGGAACTATAGCAAGAGGAATTATGATGGAAATGGAAATGGATCTTGCAGTAGAAGCACCTCATTCCGTGGTTTTCATTGATGGATCATTTTCAACACCTCTAATTTATATAAACCAGTCGATGAGTAAGTACCTGGAATCAGAAGAAAAAAGTGAAACAGGTAACGAACTTGAAAAAAGATTTGAAAGTTTTATTTCAAACTACAGGAGAATCCTGGAATCAAATAGAACTGATAAAGTTTGGACAAGCGTTCCCAAATACACTTCAAAAAGGGAAATTGGAAAGATGTTCAATTTTCAATCATCATACGATGACAGAGCTATTCTGACTACAATCTTGAGAGCTGGAGAGTTTACACGCCCAATAGATGTAGAACCTCCGCAGCAGCCGTATCACATTAAACTCCCAAATGGTAATATAGATACTTCTTTTGACTTCTTGCTAAGACGTATAAAAGTCTTCTATTACAGACCATTCAAATGGTCTCCAGCGCTTAGAATAGAGATTGGACCAAATGTTGCTTCAAACGATGCTCAACTTGCTCTTTTGGTAAGAGGAGTAAAGGCCCAATGTGCTGCTCCAAATATTTTGGAACCTTATCCTCTTTTTCTTGCAGATCGTATGGTTAAGAACCTTAGCACCGCAGTGAAATCTTTTAGACAAATTGCGACTAAAAAGATAATTGAAATGGAAGAAGATGAAGACTTAACAGATATAATTTTTGGCATGCACGGATATAGGACTGAAATGTAAGGAGGGCAAAATGAGCGAGGAAAATAAAAGTATTGACGAGTTAATAGGTCAAAGTGAAAAGATTGGGACAATTGGGTCACCTTCTTCAACTGCCGAGCTTACTCTAGATATTATGGGAACAGCTGTTCAGAAGAAACTTGTAGGAGAACTTGCTTTGTTCACCTTTAAACAAGAAAATGTTACAAATTACGCTTTAGGTCAGATAACTGAGATTATGCTGAGAAACACTTGGCTTGAAGACCCTACCATGAGATCACTTGCAAGACAAAGAGGTGTAGTAAACCCTGTGAGTGGTCAACAGGATACTCACTTAGGGCAAATGACGATAAGCGCGGTTTTTAAAGAAAATGGAGATGAGTTTGACCCGAGCATTCTAGGAACGGTTCCACCCACAGGCACTTACATTCATCTAGTTAGCGACGAAATAATCGACAAGCTTCTGAAAAAATATAGAGAAGAAATTTTTTACCTTGGTCATGTTTACGGTTCCCTTCCAAAGCTTCCGATGTGGTTTAAACATTTTGCTACTGGTCCAAAAGGTGCGGGGGAAGCATATCACATTGGGATTTTCGGAAAGACAGGCTCAGGAAAGTCAGTTCTAGCTAAAATGATTATGCTTGCTTACGCTCGACACTCTCATATGGCGATATTTGTTATTGACCCACAAGGTGAGTTCAGCAAGGATATACGTGGAGAGTTTTATGGAAACTTTCCCCTGGACTTGAAAGGAGCACTTAATGCATTAGGCAAGGAAATAGTCTTAAAGAGTATAAAGGATCTTATTTTGGATAGGTGGGAGCTTTTTAGCGAGATTTTGTACGAATCAAATTTTTTTGAAAGACTCTCCATTCCCAAAGGAGAAAATAGAAGGATTGCGTGCGATATTTTAGCGGATAAGCTAAAAGGCAAAATAAACCTTGATTCCCTAAATTCGAAAGAAGCCTTTAATAAGGCTTGGGATATCCTTGGTGAAGAAAAAGTGCAAACGGTCATATATAAAAGCGATACTGCTCGAAAACGTTTTATAGCTATGTATGAAGAATCAGATAGAGACGAGTTTTATAGAGATCATTGGATTCCGGTTGCCAAGTTCTTTTCCAAAGACAGAGAAGGATCGATAAGCGTTGATGAACTAATAGTCCAAACACTCGAACTGTCTGTTGAGAAACGACCTGTAGTGATTAT
>JAEMPV010000042.1 GCA_022759145.1 Caldisericum sp. | reverse complement strand
TGCAACCTGACAAGATGGTAGATGCAATCAGATTTTGTCAGGTATAAGTCGACGGCGCACACAAACCCCTTATTTCCGAGAAGTCAACACCTGCTAAAATACACGGAGAAAATGGCATTATGGATGTTGTCCTTAAAAAACCAGATAGAATCGAAGAATACATACCCGCACCATATGCAATCTATAAACTTACTAAAGATAACCCTGGTGTAATTCTTCTTACGCTTGGGTCCCTTACAAATATTGCAATGGCATTTAACCTTTATCCCGACCTTAAAAATTATGTTTCTAAAAAATATCGTAAAAGACCTGAATAAACTTGATAAGATTGGGTATCAGAATCTAAATGAGAAAGAACTTGAAAAAACTACAGAAGCTCTACAGTAGACTTGACTGGTATGTAGAACTACTCGTCCACAATATCCTCGACTATTGCGAGAAAAACGGAATTACTGATCTTGTAGTAGAAGACCTGCATCTAAGAGATAAGAGAATATAATCAACGAAGAATTTAACATGAAGTACTCGAGACTAATAAAGTTATTAAACTTATCAGATGTAAAAAACGTTCTTCTAAGACAGGGAGAAAAGAGAGGTATAAGAGTACATATAGTTCATAGTGAATGGACATCGCTTAGTTGTCTTGAATGTGGAAATATAGATAGAAATAATAGAACAACTCAGGAAAGTTTTAGATGTTCTGAATGTAGATATGAGGATAACGCAGATCATGTTGGAAGTGTAAATGTTTTAAATAGATTTAATCCCTTCCATTGGCTTGGTGTCCAGGCCAACAAGCTTTATAGTGTTGATGAGTGTGAAAGAATCTCACCAAAGAAGGTGAGCAGGCATTATCTTCGAAACATACTCAATCAATACTATGAAGCACAAGGGTTTTTGCATCACCCTGTTTTACCCTCTGAGGTTAACAGTGGTAAAAGTGGTCAGTTGTGACTCACTTTAGCGAAGATAACTTTTCATCTCTAAAGCCTTAATTAACAGTTTTTTAAATGTGATATAATGTTTTTGTGGAAAAGTTTGATGTTATTGTAATTGGCGGAGGTCCTATAGGATGCAATGTTGCAAGCAATCTTGCAAGTGCTGGACTCTCAGTGTCAGTGCTTGAAGCAAAAACAAGGATTGGCTTTCCAAACCACTGCTCGGGACTTGTTCCGATAGAGTTTCTTGAACTTACGAACCTGGATAAATCTCTTATTTTAAATTACATAAATGGTGCCGAGGTTTTTTCATATAAGGAAAGTAACTTCTCATTCAAAAGAGAAAGTCCTTACGCTGTAGTTATCGACAGAAGCAATTTTGACATCTTTATGGAACAAAGAGCAAAAAGAAACGGCGCAAAATTCTTTTATAATGCCCATATTGAAAATATTGAGAATACTTCCGATAAACTTTCCATAACACTTACAAATGGAAATTCATTTGAAGCAAGAGTGCTTGTTGTTGCTACAGGCGCAACGAATGCAATCCAAAGAATGCTTAATGTTGATATGGGTGGAGAAACAATTTATACAGCACAGGTAGATACAGAAATTGAACTTCCACAAACAGAAATAGCATACATATATATGAACAATAAGATTTCACATAACTGGTTTTCCTGGATTATTCCAACAAATGGCAAAAAGGCAAGAGTTGGCTTCGGAACAGATATAGGAAAAAACCTTCTTTACAAGTTAGATGAACTTTTTAACTCGTGGAGTAAACTCTCAAAAGCAAAGGCCATTGATAAGCCAGTTGTGTGGAGCATCCCAATAGGCATTGCAAAACAAACTGTTTTTAAGAATGTTCTTTTTGTTGGAGATTCTGCACGTATCGTAAAGCCATTTTCAGGCGGTGGCTTACTTACAGGGTTTATTGCAGGAAATATCTTAAGCGATACGATAATCGAAGCGTTTTCGGGAAATCCAAAAGACTTTTACAAGATACTTAGGCAATACGACAAAAGGTGGAAAAAAATTCTCCTCCCAGAATTCAAAAAAGAAATCATCCTCAGGGATATATATAAAACTCTTACAGATGAGGATAAGGATACCATTGTAAAGAACCTTAACAAAGATAAGGTTTCTGAAACTCTTGTTAGGTATGGCTTTATGGATAAGCCTGCAATAACTGGTCTTAAACTGCTATTGACAAATCCCCAGATCCCGCTAACTTACTTAAAAAGAAAAGTCTCACGCTAAAAACTTTTCTGTCTTCAAAAGATTGGGAGACCCAACAAGTATTACCTTACTCCTTGCTCTTGTAATGACATATGCAAGCATAAATTTATCTTTGAAAACAGTGGGCAATTTATACTCAACGAAGTTTATAATGACTATCGAGGATTGTATCGCCTCATCCAAAAGTGCAACTCTAACGCCTTCAATCTGACTATTCTTTAATTGGTCAATAATGTATGCCTTCTGTCGCTCGTAAGGCACTATAACCTCAATTGAAGAGCGGTCAACGCCACCTTTCAGGAATTGTCTAATAAGCGCTACGGTAAAGTTTGCTTCACTTTTGTTGAGTCTATTATTCTCGTATTCGACACTTCCCTTAACTGAAACAAACTGCACTACCTTTTCTGGATTAACAAGAGGAATAAAGTCACTATCAATATTGTCTTTATTGACTATTTTTATATCGGATATTTCTGAAATGCCCTGTGAATTCATTGGATAAAATTTTGAAACAAACCTGTGTATACTTTTATCAAAACCAAGAGCATTGTTGAGCATAAAAATCCTATTTTCATCAAGTAAATTCTCAAAAGGCACATTTCCTCCATAGGTAAAAATTATGAGGTTCTGGGCGAATGGAACAAGATTTAATATAGTTACTTTGTCTATATTCCTATCGAAGTAAAAAATGTAGTCAAAAATACCGTCAATATTATCGACACTTTTCTCAACAAGGTTTCCAAATGTTTCTTTAAGGGATTTATAAAATTCCTTTGAGAATATGAGGGCTTTTACATCAGGAGAATTTCTCAAAAACTCTCCCAAAACAAATTTCTTTCCTGTGCCAAAATCACCTTTTATAATAGCAAATATGGGCTTACCTGAAATAAGGTCAACTGGGTTATCGAAAAGTCTATCAATATGCGGCAAATACTTGCTTGAGAGTACAAAATCCTTTAAGGCATCAGGGGCTTTCATTATGTTAACAAGACCTTTTACTTCTCTTTTTTGCGTTTTAAGAGGCGTTATAAATTCTGGGGAGATTGTCTTATAATCTACCGCGCCTGAAATAGAAGTAAAATCGATGGACTTAACTATGCCAAAAATCCTCATATTAAGAGGGGCTCTTTCAAAAAGAATACAAGGCGTTCCGCTATTTAGATTTAATTCGTTATCTTTTATGAGGGCTTTGAATGTAAAATCTTCCCCTTCTGCATTGTATAGCCTCGATAGGGGAATATCTTCAAGGCGTGCGTCGAGAAGTTTCTTAATATGTTTTCTAACTCCCCTAAACTCTTTAAGATATTCGTTTATGGGTTCTTCAAAAATGTCCCTGTGATCAAGAATATAAACATAATTTACAAGATACGGATTATTTTTATCTAACTTTTTATCTAAAACGTCAAAGAAGGAATAAACAAGGTTTGCAAAGTCATTTCTTTTTGATAGCACTTTCTTCTTATCGTTAATCGAAATCTTTCTCTCTTCGAATGTGCCGGAGGAACTCATCACCAAAAACTCTTCAAATTTTAGCGCAAGCGCCTGGACTATACCTTTTGTAAGATTGCCTTCAAAAACAACAGGAAATCTTCCGAAGAAAAGCGCATCTTTCACAAAAAACCCAGTCGTTGTGTCGTAGATATAAGGATAGAAACTGAACTTCGCTTTTATGTCCTTTGGGAATCTCTCAACAATGTTTTTGAAGCGTTCACTAAATTTGATGCCCCTTACAGCATAAAATATTTCTCCTTCATAGGATTCCTTCAATGGCATACTATTAAAAATCTTAAAGAGAGTTGAAAATGTATCTTCCTCAATTTCTTCGGGTTGGACAAGAAATCCAGGATAAAACGATACAAGAGAATCTTCACCAAAAGTAAGAGTTCTTCTCAAAAATCCTTTCTGTTCTTTTAAGTTAATGAAGCTCAGTTTTTTTACATTTGACAATTCAACAGGCTTCTCAAAAATAATATCAAAAACCCCATCGTCTGTTGACAGAGTTAAAGCCTTTTGCCCCTTGCTTTCAAACTCCTTTATCACAACCCCTTTTATGTTTGCCATCTTACAAAATTATACAACTTAAGCAAATAATTCAAAATAAAAAAGTAAACTTGCAAAAAACAGATTTAAAAATATAATAGTGTTGTAAGGAGGTACGCTATGGTAAATACAACTAAGCATGTAAAAATTGTAGCAAAGAAGCCGTTCTGGAATATTGATAAGGCACATGATTGCAGGCTTTGCCAGACACCTTGCAAGTCTGCATGCAAAACAAGCGTAACTGTTGGCAATCAAGTTTGCGAAATCAAAAAACCTGTTAAAAGGTGGATTTGGTAGTCTGTGTTTGATAAGTCTTTAGTGCACCTCTTCCCCTTCAATGGGGAATTTTTTGCTCTTGATGTAAATTCAGGAAGCCTCTTAAATCTTGATGAGGTAACGTATTTCTATTTAACAAAACTTGAGGAAACAGATTCAAAAGAGACGGCATTAAAACTAACCCAAGAAAAATACGGAGATGAGGCTTTAGGTATCCAGGAAGAGATAGAAGAACTCATAAAAGATGGGATTCTTTTTTCGAAACCTCCAAAGTATTTTGAGTCAAACCTTATCCTGAAATCGATGTGCCTCAATGTTGCCCATGCCTGTAACTTTGGATGCCTGTACTGTTTTGCAAAAAAAGGAAATTACGGTGGAAGTGATGCCCTTATGAGTTTTGATGTTGCTAAGGCTTCTATCGATTTTCTTGTTAAAAACTCCGATGGGCGTGATTCGCTTGAAGTCGATTTCTTTGGTGGCGAACCACTTCTTGCTTTTGATGTTGTTAAGAAAACAATTGAATACGCACGAAGTACTTACAAAAATAAAAACTGGAGATTTACCATAACAACAAATGGAAGTCTTATTACAGAAGAAATAGAAAAGTTTCTTTATGATAACGATGTGAGTATCGTCTTGAGCCTTGATGGAGGAAAAGAGACGAATGATAAATACAGAGTTTTGAGGAATGGCACAGGCACATTTGATCTCATTTTCCCAAAAATTAAGATGATTACAGAACACAGAAAAGAGTCAGGCGGCTATTATGTAAGAGGGACATACACCCACACAACGCTTGACATATCAAAAACCGTTATGGATTTACATAATTTTGGCTTTAAATATATCTCGCTTGAGCCTGTTGTCACAAAAGAAGAAGGTATCGGGATTAAAAAAGAAGATTTGTCGATCCTCAAAAAAGAGTACGAGCGCCTTGCAACTGAATATGTAAATTCACAAAAAGAAGGAACATGGAACTTCTTCCACTTTAACATCGATTTAGAGGCAGGTCCATGCATACAAAAACGTATTAACGGGTGCGGAGCAGGCGTTGAATATGTCGCTGTCTCTCCGGATGGGTCAATTTATCCATGTCATCAATTTGATGGCATAAAAGAAACAAAATTAGGCGATGTATTTAATGGCATTCAAAATAAAGAACTTCAAGAAAAATTTAGAAAGGCAAACTTCCTTTTCAATAAAAAGGAGTGTGCCGAGTGCTGGGCAAGGTTCTACTGCACGGGCGGATGTCTTGCAAACAATTACATTATGAATGGTGACATCTTTAAGCCTTACGAAATCGGTTGTGAAATACAAAAAATGCGTATTGAGGCAGCCTTGTATGTTTCGTATAAGTTGCGGGAACTTGACATTGAAGTCCCCACAACTCAACTGTCAGACCACATAGATTCTGTGAAGTAATTAAATACTACTGAATGCTTCCTTTAGCTTTTTAAAAGTTTCCTCAACCGTTTCGGGGATAACCCTCGTTTCAGAAAAAACCGACATAAAGTTTGTATCCCCACCCCATCTTGGTACAATATGGAAGTGAAGATGCTCCTCCCCTGCACCTGCTGCGCGTCCAATGTTTACACCAATGTTAAATCCTTCTGGGTGATAAACATTTTCGAGCACTTTTACCGCAATCCCTAAAAATTGCATTATTTCTCTTTGTTCATCTTCGTTTAATTCGTACGGGTACTTAACATGCCTTTTAGGACATATCATCACATGCCCAGAGTTATATGGATACCTATTAAGGATGATAATTGCAAAATCGCCCCTCTTAACTACAAGATTTACCTCATCATCGCTTGATTTTGCTGCATTGCAAATAAAACAACCTCTATCCTTATTGTGTGCGTTTTGAATGTAAGTCTTACGCCACGGTGCAAATAAATGTTTCATAATCTACTCTTCCTCGATTTTTTCTCCGTGTCTTCTTCCTTCGTTTTTAATAACCTGTCTTACATAATCAATAAATTTTCTTACTTCCTCTAAATCCTCGTCATCAATATCCTGTATTTTCTTATTCTTGCCCTTAAAACTCAGAAGTTTTAGAAGAGACAATCTTCTTAGGGCTGTCTTTGTGTCGATATGCCCATCTTTCCAATCATCCCAAATCGCGTGAGCAATGCCATAAAATTCCGCAATAGAATCAAGACCAGGCTCTCCAACATCAACTACCTCTTTTCCAAGATACTTATACCTCTCTTCTCTTTCTTCACTTGTTAATGTTTTGGTCTTCTCTTTAAGATAATCGTTAATCTTCATAAAATCACCCCCTTTTTATATATTTTATCCCTTCAATTTATTTTCAATGTTTTTGAGCATAGACTTTATTTCTTCGATTTCTTTTTTAAGCGCATCTACATCCTCTCGCAACTCTGAAATCTCATCTTCTTCTTCGGGTTCCTCATCAAGTTCTTCAAGGTCTTCATCGTACTCTTCAAAATCACCTTCAATAACATCGTCAAGGATATCAGAAACTTTTCCTTCTGCACCTATCACGATATCAATACCAGCTTCATCAAAAGCATCCATCATATGCTCACCCATATGGCTCGAAACCACCATTTCAACACCCTTGCCTTTGAGGAAATCTACAAGTTCATCATGCGCATGCAATCCTGCATATGGATTTTCAACCGTTTCTACATTCTTTACTTCACCATCAACACTGTCCACAATCACAAAATAGGGAGCATGCCCAAAATGCTCACTAATTTTACTTTCAAGTCCCTTGTTTTCATCTACTACAAATGCAATTTTCATTTTTTTGCCTCCTTAATCATATTAAGTAATGTCTCTATTATTGATTTCGAATACGTAAGCCTTTCTTCTAAATTTTTAAGTTCTTCTATTCCCTTGTCAGTTATTGTATAAATACGCCTTGCAGGACCACTTTCGCTAATCTCCCAGGAAGATGTAACAAGTCCTTCCATTTCAAAGAGTCTCATGATCTTGTAGAACGCACCCATTTCACTTGATGTGAAGTCCTGGGCAAGATCCTTGAATGTCTCCATAAATCCAGATATGATTTCATAACCATGCTTGGGTCCATTTATCTTAAGATATGATAATATCCATGCTCTCAAAACGATACCTTGCGAAACACCAAAATCACTTAAGTTCGTGCAACCTATTCCGCATTTTCTTCTCATATTTAAATTATACCACATATATACCGAAACTCATTTTGATTTAGACTTTGTTAGTACTATAATTAGTATGAAATGATTAAATTACTTATTTTGACGGCTATTTTAGGGATTTTTAGTGGAATTTTTGCTTTTTACAGGGCACGGTTCATTGAAACAAACGAACCCCAGGATAAGCCATTGGTATCAATAATAATCCCCGCAAAAAACGAAGAAGATAACCTCAAAAAACTTCTTAAAAGCCTTACAAAATGCACATATCCAAACCTTGAAATAATTGTTGTTGATGACAATTCCACCGACAGAACTTTTGATGTTGCAAAATCATATGGCGCAAAAGTTATCCACATAGATGAACATGAAGAAGGATTTTTAGGAAAGCCATATGCATGCCTTCAAGGATTCAATCACTCAAGCGGAGAAATCCTCATATTTGTCGATGCAGATGTAGAACTCGAAAAAGACGCAGTCAATAGCATTGTTTATGAAGTAATAAATTCAAATGGAGTTGTATCTATTTGGCCGAAACACATCATAAAAGAACCTTACGAAAACCTTTCAATGATTTTTGCAATAATCTCTGCAATGGCTTCGAAAAGCTTCTCTCTTATTGAAAATACAAGACCAACAGGTATTTACGGACCATTAATAGCAGTATCAAGAGAAAACTATATTAAAGTTGGCACCCATGCCGTTGTTAAAAACGAAGTAGTGGAGGATTTTAAACTTGGTGCTGCATTTGTAAAGGCGAACATTCCTGTTAAGAATTTCCTTGGGGGTGAACTTGTAAAATTCAGGATGTATCCTAAAGGGCTAAAGTCTCTATTTAAGGGATGGGCTAAAAACTCTGCTCTGGGAAGTGCAACTGTTGACTTTTCGGTAGTCTTGCCGATTGTTCTATTCCTGTTAGGGTCATTAATACCACCTTTTTATTACAACACATTTCCTTTCTTTTACCTTTATGCATCGTATGTAGTTTTGATGTATATATTCTCAAAAAGAGTAGGAGAGTTTTCGGTGGTTGCCGCAATATTTTACCCAGTTATAGTTCTATTTACATTGTTCGTCATAACTTATTCTTTCTATGCAACTTTTGTAAGAGGCTTTGTTGAGTGGAAGGATGTAAAAATTTTTACAAGAAGGTAGGTGAAAGGATGTGGAACACTTAAGAACTATTGCATTTTATTTTCTGATTGAATTCTTAACAGGGTCAATTATGTTTTCCTACCTTATAGGAGTGATTCTCGGAAAGGATATAAGAAAATACGGCGATGGGAACCCAGGAGGATTTAACCTATGGCATGCGGGAGGAAAAGTTGCAGGTGTCATTGGTAGCCTTCTTGATTTTCTAAAAGGCACAATTCCTTTGTATTTCATTATAAGAAACAACAACTTTAACATTATCGAATTAAGCATTATATCTATTGCACCACTCTTAGGACATATGTTTTCGCCACTTTTAAAAGGGAAAGGCGGTAAAGGGGTTGCAACAACATTCGGAATATGGGTTGCATTAACGAATTTCCGCATCGCAATAATATTTGCTATTACACTAATTCTCTATCCACTTATTTTCCATAAAGGCTATGAAGAATCCCCAGAATACAATGCCTTAAGAGTAACTGGTTCGTTTGCTTTTACGGGTATATTTGTGTATTTATTCTATAGAGAACTTATTCTTGTTTGGTTCTTAAACGCAGTCCTTCTCATCTATTCGCATAGAAGAGAATTAAGTGATATCCCTGTAAGGCTTAAAGAGAGATTTTTAGGATAGATTTCTATTTGTTTTTTTATCAAATGTGTATAATCCTCGACAAGGATGTCAAAACGTATTTGTTTATCAAAGTTCCATGCAACGAAAACTATGTAAAGGAAATCTTGAAGAAGTTTTTAGAAATTGATGTAAGAGGTGCAACTCTTATTAGAAGCAAGGGTATGGCATCTTTGCTTTCCGAGGAAGTGCCTATTTTCACTTCATTAAGATGCATGAAGCAACTACCGAGTAAAACAATTGGAAAAGAATAATTTAATGTTATAATAAACATATAAGGAGGTGTAATATGGCAGGGAATATGTATGAAGACCCAAAGATCATCGGTGAGAAAGCGATGGATTTACACAGAGCACTTTCATCACTCATGGAAGAACTCGAGGCAATTGATTACTACAACCAAAGAGCAGAAGCAACGACTGATCCTGAACTTAAAAAAGTTCTCGAACACAATAGAGATGATGAAAAAGAACATGCATCTTTATTAATCGAGTACATTAGAAGAGTTGATGAAAAATTTGCAAAAGAACTCAAGGAAAAACTCTTTACCGAGAAAAGCCTTGGGGAACTTGGTGACTAATAAAGAAAGGTTATAAGCGCACAAAATGAAAGTTGGCATAACATTTAATTTAAAAAGGTCAGAGACCGAGTTAGATGAGTTTGACCGTCCTGTTACAATAGAATCTATAAAACGAGCACTTGAAGCAAGGGGACACAAGGTAAAACTGTATGAAGCAACCTCTCCTTTGCTTTTTTATTCTCTTACAATCGATAGACCCCAATTTGTATTTAATATTGCTGAAGGAAAATACGGACCATACAGAGAAGCATTTGTCCCTGCGCTTTTAGATGAACTGAGAATACCATATACGGGCTCTTCAGTGCTATCTCTTGCAATTTCAATGGATAAAGTAATGACAAAGGAAGTTTTGCTTTATCACGGAATCCCTACGCCAAAATTCAAGGTCTTAAGAGTAATAGATCCTGTTGAAATAGGCGACCTCAACTACCCAGTTATAGTTAAGCCAATCTTTGAGGGCTCAAGCATAGGAATTTCATCAAAGTCCATATGCGAAGATGATAAAGAGTTAAAAGAAGCTGTTGAAAGGGCGTTTAAAAAATTCAAAAAGCCTCTAATGGTTGAAGAATTTATTGAAGGGACAGAAGTAACAGTTGGCGTAATGGGGAACTTTCCTCCACAGGTTTTGCCACCAATGGAAATAGATTTTTCAACACTTACAAAAAGAGAGCTGAAGGCTTCACCATACATACAAACCTACAAATTTAAGACAGATTATGCAGATAAGGCAAACTATTACCTACCTGCAAGGCTTCCCGAGTCAGTCCTTCAAAAAATATCCGATATTGTTAAAAACGCATTTATCGCTTTGAGAAATAGAGACATTGCACGATTTGACCTCCGTGTTGATAAAAACAACAATCCTTATATCCTCGAAGTTAATCCTCTTCCTGGGCTCGACCCAGAACACTCTGATTTTCCACGTATCTACAAGTTAATGGGAAAAACTTATGAAGACCTCATAAACGATATCCTCCAAATTGCAGTTGAAAGGCACAGGTTAGAAACTCGACTCTCCTTTGAACATGAGGAATAAATTCTGAAATTTAAAAAGATAAGGTATGGAAAAATCTGAAATTCAAGTGCACACCAACCAAATGAATATGTAGAGCTTATTGACTATTACAAATCCATTGAATTACTTTATAAGTTTTCAAGCGAAATGTAAGTAAGACTCCCCATCCTAAATTTGATAATTGTGTGGATTTTAATAAAATATAAGGTATGGGAGTAAGAGAGTATTTCGTTGAAAGATTAAAAGAGGCTTTAAAAGAAAAGGACCTCACCCAAAGCGAACTTGCAAGGAGAACAGGTATATCCATCGCCTACATCTCTCAACTCCTCCAGGGGAAAAAGACTCCAACAATAAAAGTTGTTGCAAAAATTGCAGAGGCACTAAATTTACCCTCCTCATATTTTATCGAAAAGACTGATGTTAAAATTTTATTCCACATTGACAAAGACCTAACTGAGGAAGACATAAGGGCAATCGAAGCCTTTATAGATTATCTAAAGAAGAGAAAAATTGGAAACAAGGAAACTAATTGAAGCTTTTCCTAAGGGAAGCCCTCCAATCCAGATAGATATTTTAAAGGCAATAGACCATTATATTGGGCTTGAGAATATCCATGAGATTGATACAGACAAAAATTTTACACTCATAATGGGTAAAACCGCTCAAATATTTATAAGCAAAAGGCTTCCAAGCAAAGCAAAACATTTTGTGCTGACGCACGAATTTGTCGAGTACTTTACTCAAAAAGAAAAACCATTTGCAAGTTTCCCTTATTATATCTACAAAGGCGAAGACAAAAGATACCAATCAAAGATAAATAACATTGTAGGACAACTTCTAATGCCTGAATGGGTTTTAAAAGACATAGTCGATGACATCCTAAAATACGGTAGCAACATCGACAATAGTGCCATAAGAAAAATATCTGATTTCTTCTTGGTGAGTGAAAAAGCCGTTCAAGTAAGACTCAAATCACTTGGATATGAGGTGAGCATATGAAAGTTGTGTTTATTACGGGTGGAGTTATTTCATCATTAGGAAAAGGTCTTGTTGCTTCATCACTTGGAATGCTTCTTGAAAGCAGGGGCTACTGCGTGAATATTGCAAAAATTGACCCATATTTGCAGATTGATGCAGGGACGATGTCTCCTTATGAACATGGAGAAGTCTTTGTGACAGAGGATGGTGGAGAAACAGACCTTGATATAGGAAACTACGAGAGATTCCTCAACAAGAACCTCACAAAGGATAATAGCATTACAACAGGAAAGATATACTATTCAGTCCTAACAAAAGAGCGGGAAGGCAAATACCTTGGGAAGACTGTGCAGGTAATACCCCATATAACAAATGAGATAAAGGATAGCCTTAAAAAACTCGGTGAGTCTTGCGACATACTAATCGTTGAAATTGGTGGAACAGTTGGAGATATAGAATCCCAGCCATTTTTAGAGGCAGCAAGACAGATGAAAATTGACCTTGGCAAAGAAAATGTTTCTTATATCCATGTTTCGCTTCTGCCATATCTCAGGGCAACTTCTGAAGTGAAGACAAAGCTAACTCAGCACAGTGTAAAGGAGTTAAGAAGTTAGGTATCCAGCCCGATTTACTTTTGGTAAGAAGCGAAGTCCATATAAGTAGATCTATAAAAGAAAAAACTTTCGCTTTTTACAGATGTAAAAGTTGAGAATGTATTAGAGGCGGTTGACACAGACAACATATACAAGATTCCGATACTTCTTGAAAGCCAGGGATTTTCAAAGAGGGTGCTTGAAACTTTAGGGCTTCCCGAAAATAAACTAAACATAGAAAAGTATATTGAATTCTTGGACAAAATGGAGAAGCCCGAAAGAACTGTTAGAATTGGCATCGTAGGCAAATATGTTGAACTAAAAGACGCCTATAAAAGCCTTATCGAGGCTTTAAAACATGGGGCAACTGAAAACAGGGCAAAACTTGAACTTGTCTGGATAAATTCTGAAGAACTCGAAAACGAAAATTACAGGAATGTCCTTAAGGAAAACAATCTAAACGGCATACTTGTCCCTGGTGGCTTTGGCACAAGAGGTATCGAGGGAATGATTAACGCAATAAATTATGCAAGGGTTAATCACATACCATTTTTGGGGATTTGTCTTGGGATGCAACTCATGACAGTTGAATTTGCAAGAAATGTATGTGGACTTAAAGGTGCAAATTCGAAGGAATTCGATCCTGAAACACCATATCCTGTTATTGATATAATGGAAAATCAAAAAGACTTAAAGGCGCTCGGAGGAACAATGAGGCTTGGCGCACAAAAGGCTATCTTAAAAGAGGGAAGCCTTGCACATCGTATTTACGGAACAAGAGAAATTTCGGAGAGACACAGACACAGGTATGAAGTAAATAACGAATTTTTGCCAATACTCACCTCAAATGGGTTTGTTGTGTCAGGGACATCACCTGATGAAAAACTTGTAGAATTTGCTGAAATTGAAAACCATCCCTTCTTTATAGGAACTCAGGCACATCCGGAGTTTAAGTCGAGACCTCTTAACCCTCACCCACTATTTGTAAAATTCATAGAGGCATCAATTAATCACAAACCGTAATACATTTTGAAAATAGCATGCATAAAGGAATCTGGAAGGACTTTGCGCAAGCTAACAAATAGTTTTTCAAAAAGCGGTCCTACAACATACTTTTCTTTAGGATGTCTTGATTCAATAATTTTATACACAAGGGGAGCAACAATGCCTGGATCTTCGCCTTCAGTTTCATCGTGCTCCATCTTTGAAATTGCCCTCGTAAATTTTTCATAATAAGGAGAGGTACTTTCGGTATATTTTTCTCTTTTGCCGGTAAATCCTGTTTTAAAGTCACCAGGCTCAATTACAACAACTTTAATCCCAAATTGATCCACTTCCATTCTAAGCGCTTCAGAAAACCCTTCAACTGCAAATTTAGAGGAAGAGTAAAATGCCTGGTAAGGAAGCCCTATAAGTCCTGCAATAGAACTAAAGTTTACTATTGTCCCTGAATGCCTCTCCCTCATATGAGGAAGCACTGCCTTAACCATATTGACTGTCCCCAAAAAATTTACATCCATTTGCCTTCTTATTGCATCGATTGGCGTATCCTCCACCGCTCCTGATATGCCAAACCCCGCAACATTTACAAGCGCATCGATACGACCATTGATATCAACAATTCTTTTTACAACTTCTTTTGCTTTTTCAAAATCAGTTACATCAAGTTTAAATGTCTTTAAATCCTCCGAGTCCTCAAGGCTTCTTGCAACACCATACGCAGTTATACCTTTTCCTTTAAGGTAATTAAAAATCTCACGCCCAAAACCAGAGGATGCCCCTGTAACTAAAACAACCCTATCCATTTCTTTTTATGCTCCTGCTTGCCCTTATATTGACATCCGTTCCTAACGCATTTTCGAGGATTATATCACCCATTTTCACAGGCGCTTCAACTTCGATCTTTCTAAGTTCTTTAACCAATTCCATTATCATTCCTTTAGGAAATGGCTTGTCTGTATAAACAGGAAGCAGTGGATGTACTCCATTCCTTATCTTTACAGTTGTTGTAACCTTTCTTCTTGGGTCCTTCACCTCTTGCTTAGCAAAGTCTATTCCTATGTTGCACTGATTACCTTCAACTTTTACAACCTCACCGTTCTCTATATAAACCGTTAAAGAGCATCCAACCGGACAACCAAGGCATGTAAATTTTCCTGTTTCCATGTCTAACCCCCGAATTTCTCAATGCTTACAATAAGTTCTTTTGCTTTCTTAACATCATCGTATGCTTTTTGAGGGACAGTTAATATTACCATTTCACCAGGTCTTACATAGCGCTCAAGTTTTCTTGTGATGAGATTTTTGCCATCGCTTAACTCAACCCATACTTTTTCTTCCAGTGGCTTTATGACTCGCATCATAAGTTTTATAGGTCCATTTTGTAATGCATCCTTTTTAAGATACTGAGGCACAATATGATGTATGTTATTACCCGGGACAAGTTTCACAAGGTCGCTCTTCTCTTTAGCTTCCTTTACAAAACGTGCGGCACCTTTTCCTGCATTAAATCCAGCCTCAGTTACCCAGTCTACAAGGTCAAAAATATGTACAACATTCCCAGCAGCAAAAATCCCAGGAATTGAAGTTTGCATCTCCTCGTCAACAAACGGGCCCTGAATCAATGAGTCCATTTTCACACCAACTTTCCTTGAAAGCTCATTTTCTGGAATAAGCCCTACAGACAGAAGCAATGTATCTGCAGGAATTATCTCTTCCGTCCCCTTGATAGGGTTAAAGTTCTCGTCAACCTGAACTGACTCAATTGCTTCAACTCTATTTTTTCCCAGTATCCGATTAACGGTGTGGCTCAATTGAAGTGGAATATTAAAATCCTGAAGGCATTGGACATAATTTCTCGTAAGTCCCGTTAAGAAAGGCATTATTTCAAGTACTCTCTCAACTTTTGCTCCTTCAAGCGTTAAACGTCGAGCCATAATCATTCCAATATCGCCTGAACCAAGGATCACAAATCTTTTCCCTGGCATAAAACCTTCAATATTTACAAAGCGCTGGGCAGTACCAGCAGTATAAACACCAGCAGGTCTAAAACCAGGAATTCTAATTTGAGCACGTGTCCTTTCTCTTGCACCCATTGCAAGCACAATTGCAGTTGCTTCTATTTCTTTAAAGCCATACCACTTGCTTGTAGTATATATCTTCTTTTGCGACGTTATCTCCAAAACCATAGAGTCAAGCATGAACTCTATACCCAGTGATTCTGCTTCATTTATAAACCTTTCTGCGTATGATGGACCTGGTAAATCTTCCTTAAATATTTCGACGCCAAATCCGTTATGTATACATTGATTAAGAATGCCACCAGGTTCTTTATCCCTTTCAATTATGAGAACAGACTCTGCTCCTTCTTTTTTTGCAGAAATTGCTGCTGCAAGCCCTCCGGGCCCTGCGCCTATCACAACAACATCATACTTATCCATTTTCCACCTCTTTAGTCTTCCTCAAAAGAAAGTAAGAGCCACTTCCTTTTTTCGTTACCTCAAGTGGAGAAATACCCAATTCTCTTGAAAGAATTTCAACTACTCTTGGCGTATCAAACGCACCTTGACATCTGCCTGTTCCAAGCCAGGTTCTTCTCTTAATAGCATCGTATGTTTTTGCTGGGATTGGCGAATGAATTTCCTCAACAATCTCACCTTCGGTAACATATTCACAACGGCAGATAACCCTACCGTAAAGAGGATTTTCTTTTACAAGTTGCGCTCTTTCTTCATTACTCATATCTCTAAACCTTTTCCTTGGTTTTCTTATTGGATTAAAGTCTTTCTTTTCCTTAAGTTCAAGTCCTGAATCCTTTAAGAGTTCTACAACTCTTTCAGCAATTGCAGGAGCAGATGCAAGCCCGGGTGATTCTATTCCTGCCACATTTAAAAGCCCTAATTGAGGATGCGCTTCGATAAGGAAATCGTGATGATAATCTATGTTTGGATTTGGAGTTCTTGCATTGCCTGTTGCTCGTAACCCGGCAAAAATTGCAATAGCGTGTCTTAGATTAATCTCGGGAACAAGTTTTGAAGCACCTTTATAAACTTCTTCAAGTCCTTCCCTTGTATTTGAAGTATCTTCTTTGTCATCAACCTCATGGGAGTTTGGTCCGATAATAGTGTTGCCATGGACCGTTGTTGTAATCATAATTCCTTTGCTAAATTCTGTTGGCACCGGAAAAAGAACATCAGGAATTGCAAATTCATTTCTATCAAATATGTAATACTCTCCCTTTCTTGGCGTAATCTTAAATTCAGGGTGGATATTTGCCTTATGCATAATAACATCCGAATAAAGACCTGCTGCGTTAATTACCCAATTTGATAAAAATTCGCCTTTATTTGTCTTGATACCGATTATCTTATTACCCTCAAAAATAAAATCAATAAAAGAGGTTTCAAGATAAAGATGGACGCCATTTACAACTGCGTTTTCCATTGGTGCAAGTGCAGCCTGGAATGGGTCAACAATACCACCAGTAGGTGCAAAAATAGCACCGCTTACATCTCTGTTAAGATATGGAAGTTTCGAAAGCGTCTTGTCTTTACTCAATATCTCAAGACCAAGAACACCATTTTTCTTGCCTCTTTCAAAAAGCGCCTCAAGTTTTTTAAACTCCTCATCACCTACTGCAACAACATAATCCCCGGTCCTCTTAAAAGGTATGCCAAGTTCAAAAGCAACTTGATCCCAGAGTTTATTCCCTCTCACATTTAATTCAGCCTTAAGGGTGCCTGGCACAGGATCATACCCTGCATGGACTATTGCTGTGTTTGCGGAAGTTGTCCCCATGCATACATCTGACTCTTTTTCGATAACTGCAACGGATAATTCAAATCTTGAAAGTTCTCTTGCAATCATTGCGCCCGTAACGCCTGCACCAATTACAATAACATCAAATTTTTCCATAGTACCTCCGCACTAATCTTCTGCAAGGTTAAAGGATTTCTCAACCGCCTTTAGCCAGTTTCTGTATAACTTTTCTCTTTTAGCCTCGTCCATTTTAGGCTTCCAAATTTTATCTACTGCCCAGTTTTTCTTAAGGTCTTCAATCGAATCAAAAAACTTAACAGCAAGCCCTGCTGCGTAGGATGCACCAAGCGCAGTTGTTTCAATAACCTTTGGCCTTACCACAGGCACATCAAGAATATCCGATTGGAATTGCATTAGAAGTTCGTTTACAACCATTCCGCCATCAACCTTAAGCACTTCAAGTTTAATTCCTGAGTCGTTTTCCATTGCCCGAATTACATCTTTTGTCTGGTATGCAGTTGCCTCTAATGCTGCTCTTGCAATATGACCGCTATTTGCAAACCTTGTAAGCCCAACAATTACTCCACGCGCATCGGTTCGCCAGTAAGGCGCAAAAAGACCAGAGAATGCAGGGACAAAATAAACTCCACCATTATCTTCAACAGTTCTTGCAAGTTCTTCAATTTCACTCGACTTATTTATAATTCTAAGGTTGTCCCGAAGCCACTGAACAAGTGCTCCTGTAATTGCAATCGACCCTTCAAGCGCATAAACTGGCAAATCATTGCCAAACTTATAGCCAACAGTTGTAAGAAGTCCACTTTTACTTCTAACAATATTCTTTCCAGTGTTTAAAAGAAGGAAGCAACCTGTTCCATAGGTATTCTTTGCTTCACCCGTATCAAAACAGGTTTGGCCAACAAGTGCAGCCTGCTGGTCACCAAGAGCCCCACCTATTGGTATTTCGCAATTAAGAAAATCAAGTTTAGTAAAACCAAATAGTGACGGATCTGAGGATGGTCTAATTTCTGGAAGCATTTGCCCTGGTATTCTAAGTTCTTTAAGAATCTCCTCATCCCAATTAAGTTTTTCAAGGTTTAGAAGCATAGTTCTTGAAGCATTTGTAACATCTGTTATGTGTTTGCCTCCATTTACCCCACCTGTAAGAAGCCAAATTAGATATGTATCAATAGTCCCAAAAAGCGCTTTACCCAATTCGGCATCTTCCCTAACATCAGGCACATTTTCAAGAATCCAACGGATCTTGAGGAGTGAAAAGTATGTAGAGATAGGCAATCCTGTTTTTATTCTGAACCAGTCATTATATCCACCACTTATAAGCCTATCAACATCATCCTTCGTCCTTGTATCCTGCCAGACAATTGCATTGTAGTAAGGCTTTCCTGTTTCTTTGTTCCAGACAACCGTTGTCTCCCTCTGGTTTGTAATACCAATTGCTGCAATTTCACAGGGCGATATATTCGCTTTTTCTATTGCATTCCTAATTACATACTTTGTATTTTCCCAAATTTCAATAGGGTCATGCTCAACCCATCCAGGCTTTGGAAATATCTGCCTGTGTTCAACCTGACTTGAAGATATTGGTGTACCACTTTTATCAAAAATAATAAAACGTGTGCTTGTTGTCCCCTGGTCAATTGCTCCAATATATTTCTTTTCCATATTACGCTCCTTAGGCGCTCAAAACTAAAACATCTTCCTTTGAAAAATACACCCTAATTTTATCTCCAATTTCAGGAAGTTCTAACTTCGGGTTGTTAAATGTGTCGCATGCAACAAGAGCATCTCCAATTTTTACATGTATTCTTACGATTGCACCCATAAAAGTTATTCTTGTAACAACAGTATCAAAAGAATTAGTGCATGTTTCATCGGGAACTATCCTTAACCTCTCGGGTCTTATTGCAACGGTTACCTTATCAGAAGCAAACTCCGAAAGTGCTCTACCAATGGAGAATTTTTGACTACCAACTTCAAGGATTCCATTACTTTTTTCAACAACCCTTGCCTCAAGAAAATTAAGCGTCCCCACAAAAGATGCAACAAACTGCGTCCTGGGGTTATTGTAGATTTCTTGAGGTGTCCCAACCTGTTCTATTGCACCCTTGTTCATAACAACAACCCTATCAGACATTGTCAGCGCTTCTTCTTGATCGTGTGTTACATATATTGTTGTTATTCTTAATTTTTGCTGAATTGCTCGGATTTCACTCCTCAACTCAACCCTAATTTTTGCATCAAGTGCTGAAAGAGGCTCATCAAGGAGCAGGACTTCAGGATATATTGCAAGCGCCCTTGCAAGAGCAACCCTCTGCTGCTGACCACCAGAAAGTTGATGAGGATAGCGAGTTCTAAACTCTGTCATATGGATAAGATTTAACATCTCCTCAACACGTTTTTTGATCTCATCTTCGCTTTTCTTTTTAACCCTTAGCCCAAAAGCAATATTATCAAAGACGGTCATATTGGGGAACAATGCATATGACTGAAATACCATACCAACATTTCTTTTGTTTGGAGGAAGATATGTTACATCAACCCCATCAATAATTATCTTCCCTTCTGTCGGCGTTTCGAACCCCGCAATCATTCTAAGTGTTGTTGTTTTTCCACAGCCAGAAGGACCCAGAAGAGAAATAAACTCGCCTTTTTCAACACTCAGGTTAAAATTTGTAACTGCAGGAACAGGGTTATCCTTACCAAAATATTTTTTTACATCAATTAGTTCTACAAATCCCATTTTTGCCTCCCTTAGTGTATACCGCCAACCTGCTCTTGCTTAACGAAGGATGTTCTTCCAACCCATTGAATCACACCCATTGCAGCCCAGGTAAGCGCAAATGACATAATCGCAAGTGCAGCAGGCTCGTAAGCCCTATTTTGCCCTAAAAGTGCCATATAAGGACCGAATGCAGGCCATGCAAGCATAGAAGCCATTGTAAGTTCACCAATAACTATTGCAAAGGTTAAAAATGTCCCGCTTATTAAGGCACTCTTTAGATTTGGCAGTATCACCTTAAAAAGAATTGTTGTCCATCCTGCACCAAGGCTTTCCGCTGCTTCGGTTAGACGCTCAACATCCATTGCCATAAGCCCGTTATCAACAGATCTGTATATGTAAGGAAGAGAAAGTACCACATAGCCCATAACAAGCAAAAGTGGGGTTCTTGTAAGTTGAACTGGTGGTTTACTATAAAGCCTTATAAGCCCGAAAACAAGAACAATCGGCGGCACAACAAAAGGCATTTGCGTTATAAATTCAACGATAGGACGCAAACCCTTTAGCCTTAACCTCACCCAGAATGCAGTTGGCACAATAATTGCAAGCCCAACAATAATTGTTAGTACAGACATTTCAAGAGAAAAAGTAAATGTCTTAAAAAATTGAGGATCCTTGAGGACTGACTGATATGCAGCAAAACTCAAAACGCCCTTTTTCATCTTTAAAGAAAAAAGGAAAGTCGAAAAAAGTGGAAGAAGAAAATAAAGTGCTCCTAAGAATATCCAAAACCACGCCCAGAATCTACTCTTTTTCATTTTAACCACCTTGCAGTTTTGCTCTGCAAATAGTTATAACTTAAAATAGTTATGCCCATTATCACTATCATACCGAGAGCAAGTGCATACCCAAGTCCAACATTATGCAAAATATCCCCGCGGATTTCAGCACCAATAATAATAGGGACAAGGTTGAGAAATCCACCTGTTAGTGCATAGGCAGTAGCGTAAGCACCAAAGGCGTTTCCAAAAAGTAAAACGGTGTTTGCAATTATCGTTGGAAATAGAATTGGCAATCCTATTTTGATCCAGTATTGAGAAGGTGTTGCACCTAAATTTTCTGCTCCTTCCCTCCATTCTTTTTTCATGCCTTCAAGTGCAGGCGTCATCAAAAGTACCATTAATGGAATTTGGAAATAGAGATATGTAAGGCACAATCCCCAAAAACTGTAGAGATTAAACCCGAGATCATAAATGCTAACATGGAATATCTGCTGTATTAAGGCAGTTAAAAGCCCGACCCTTCCAAGGGTAGAAATAAAGGCAAAAGCAAGCGGAACACCTGCAAAGTTTGAAGCAACGCCGCTAAATGTATTAAGATAAGACTTTACCCAGGAGGGAAGGTTGCCAAAGGTTGAGGCATACGCAAGCATAAAGCCTATTAGGGCACCAAAGACCGCGGTAAAAAGACTTACCTTAATACTCAAAAGGTACGCATTCATTATATATGGTGTGAAAAGGTCTTTAATATTTTGAAGAGTGAATTTTCCTGAAGGATCTTGAAAAGCAGAAATAAAAATAGAAATAGTAGGAAGGATAAGAAAAGCAACAACAAAAATTACAAATGGAAGAAGGAATAATAAGTCTCTAAATATTGAAAAAGTCGGACGGGGGGTTGCCCCGTCCTTCAAATTCGCTTGCTTAACTTCCATTTTACTTAACGTTTACATTTACAACTTTATCCCAGTTATCAGCAATATCTTTCTTTGCTTTGGTAATCTGGTCAATTGTAGGGAAGATTGCCTTTGCATAGAGTTCGGCTGGAGGTAACTTCTTAGCAAGATCTTCAGGGATTACATTCCTCTTTGCAAGGTCGTTATACCTGATGGGGTGAACATATCCCTTAAGATACAGGAGTTGCCCTTCGTCTGAGTAGAGGAATTCCATCCAGAGTTTTGCTGCATTAGGATGTGGTGCGTATGCACTTATTGCCTGAACATAAACGCCTGCAACAACGGAACTCTTTGGAATAACAACTGATATTTCAGGGTTGCCGTTAAAGTTGTCCCTGTCGGTAAGGGCAAGGTAGTCCCACATCATTGCAATAGGAGTTTCGCCACTTGCAATTGTTCCAGGCTTTGCAATTACAGGAACAAAATTACCAGCCTTGTTAAGCTTTGCGAAGAACTCAAGACCCGGCATAACATTATCAAAAGACCCACCGTTTGCTATTGCTGCAGCTGCAACTGCCATCGCAGCCATTGCGGATGTTCTTGGATCGCCGCCTAATGCAACTTTTCCTTTGTACTCGGGTTTTAACAGGTCTGACCAATCCTGCGGTATGTTCTTGATAACGCTTGAATTTACTTCAAACGCTAAAACTCCATAATAATCGCCATACCAGTAGCCATCTGGGTCTTTTACATCATTTGGAATCGTATCCCATGTTTGCACCTTGTATGGTTGGATAAGCCCCTGCTCTTTTGCTGTAGGTCCCCATGCCAAACCGACATCTATAACATCAGGTGCTTGAGGTCCTGTGCTTCCTTTGTTTGCCTTTATTGCTTCAATCTCATCGCCAGAACCTGCATTAGGATCAAGTTCGTTTACTTTTATCCCATACTTAGTTGAAAATGTGGAAATAATTTCACCATAGTTTGCCCAGTCGTGTGGAAGCGCAATTACTGTAAGTTCGCCCTCCTTCTGTGCTGCTTTGATAAGTTGATCAAGATACGCATTGCCAGTACCTGTTTGCTCAGTTGTTGTTTTCTTTGCACACCCTGTAAATACAACTGAACCAAGGAAAACAACAAGGAGCAAAACTACGATAAACTTCGTTGTGAATGCCTTTTTCATGCCTACTCTCCTTTCTTTGATTTTTTACTTCCCTATATATTGTATTAAAAACAAAACGAAAAAACAATAGAAATGATGCGTTTTTTGAATAATTTAATATTCAGATACACTTTCACCACTTCAACGGAGTTTCTGGCTCTTTGTTCTTTATTAACCTATCTATATTTTCACGCATCGCAACGAGCATAAAGAGTGCACCGATAAGAGCAAAAACTGCATAACTTATTGGAAAGGCATTTGGTTTTATAACAGTTGCAAAAAGGAAAATCGCAATAGTTAGAAGCCAGGAAAAAATGATATTTGTTAAACTCATCCTTCGGGTTACTAAAAGTAATATCGGAAGCGCAGGGAAAAAGATAATAAAATAGTGGAGTCCGATAAGACCTGATATTGCTCCGTAATAAGTTGAAGCTCCTTTTCCACCTCTAAAATGAAGAAATATGGGAAATACTTGACCAACCATTGGAAGAAGCGCAACTACAACAACAAGCCATTCATTTGAAAGATTCATCCTTGCAAGGTATGCAGGAAGAAGCCCTTTTGAAAAATCGAGGGCTGCAGAAACCGTTGCCCATCGCCAACCAAGTGCCCTTGAAACATTGGTCGAAGATGCAGAGTGCGACCCAATTTGAAGTACATCGACTTTATTGATCTTCCCAATTATGTATCCAAAAGGAACCGAACCTAATAAGTACGCAAAAATTGCAAGCAAAACGAACTTAAGCGTTTCACTCATTTTTTATCCTCCTTAACACCCTCTCATTTACGGGGGTTTCTATGTTAAGTTTTCTTGCTAACTCAACAACTGCACCTGTATAGTAATCGATTTCATCAATATTTCCTTTTTCCTTTGTTCCTCTTAATTTTAACACAAGGTTTGCAATTTGATTCCTGAAAAGAACAAGAACACTTACAGGAATATGTTCAACCAAACTTGCAAAAAGTTTTACAGGGTAATGTGGAAAGTTCAAAAAACGAGATCTGTTTGCCTTAACAACTTTTATGTATTCCTTTAGGGCAAGCACTTCCTCCATAAATGCTTCCTTATTTTTCAGCCCTTCGTATATATCAAGATGCAAAGAATAAGAAGGGATACCAATAAGATTTGTGAATAACTTTGAAAATTCCATATTTTTTACATCGTTCTTACGAACCTTTACATATTCAATATTTGCATCACTCAAAGCATTTTCAAATTCATCAGTTTCTTCATCTCCATAAAAAACACCAAAGGCAACTCTTACCGGAAGTTTATATGAAATAACAATTTGACTATCATCTTTTATTTCTTTTACAGCATTAAAAAGGACAAGACGAATGATACGAAGATTTTGAGGAATATTTCCATATACTTCTTTTATAGTTTCAAGCGCCTCTTCTCCTGCTTTAAAGCCGTTCTGAGAAAGAACAAGATATTTAGCATTTTTTATCAAAGGAAGATATTCTTTCAAGATTGGCGAAACAGGATTTTTAGTTGCAAGAAAAATTGCATCAACATTCTCTAATTTTAAAATTTCTTCCTTATTAAGAGTTTCTACTTCGAATCTTACTAAGTCTCCACTTCTTTCAACAAAGACCTTTCCTTCTTTAATTTTTGGAAGTGTATGCCTGCCTGCAACACCAAAAACGCGGTTTGCCCTCTTTAACTCCTCTCCAAATAAAGTGCCGGTTCTTCCTCCAACACCAACAATCAAAATGTTCTTCATCAAAATTAATTATAGGCAAAATTAAGGTAATTTAAAAAAGCCCCTTAGGAGGGGCTATAAGGGGGCTTAAGCTCCCCCTAATCTCAGTCATAACTTTTATCGAGGAATTCTCTTTATTTCAGATAA
>JAEMPV010000041.1 GCA_022759145.1 Caldisericum sp. | reverse complement strand
AGATTTTTTAGTTATAAGCATCTTTAATCCACGCTTAAAGAGTTTAGCATAAAAAAATAAGTCTTCTCCAAAATTTAAATTTTCTGGAAACCTAAGTCGATTTTCTTTTACTACTTTAGATGGTAAAATAGGCTGGAACGCAATATAGAAAAAATCTTTGTAATCAATTTCTATAAAATCACTCAAACCAAATTTATTATAAATTCCAGGTAACCAAATTCGAAGTTCAGAACCAAGCTGGACAAATTTACCATTATTGGTTTCATAGGACAAAGTAAAATCATCTGCTATAAAATACTTACCATACTCATACCTGGTGATTATGCCAAGCAGATATTCAATCCTTTCGGGCTTCCATGCATCATCGGCATCGATAAAAGCAATCCAATCGCCTTTTGCAACATCCAGGGCAACATTGCAAGCATATGAAACACCTCTATTTTCTTTTAAGTCAATCACGTTTATTCTTTCATCTGTGAAGGATTTTGCAATCTCCATTGTTTTATCTTTTGAGCCATCGTTTACTATAATTAACTCAAAATTTTGATAAGTTTGATTTAACACCGATTTAATTGCTTCCGCAATGTATTTCTCTTCATTATACGCAGGCATAACTACTGAAACAATAAAGTTAGATCCCACTAAATAATTGGAATCTCTTTCTTCTAAGAGAGGTAAAGTAGCATTCGAACAACAGGAAACAAATCTCTTGTCTTTTCTCATATTATGTATCTCTCTTCAGGCTTTCAATTAAATCAAGATATTTTATTACTGCGTTGTTAAGGGAAAAGTCTTTTGCTCTTTTTTGCAAAAATTCCTTTGGTAAAGGCATTTTAATTGTTTCTAAAATGGCTGAGGCAAGGGCTTCTATGTCACCTACAGGAACTAACTTGCCGTATCTCCCGTTCTCAAGAATTTCTGAAGGACCCGAAGGGCAATCAGTCGAAACAACAGGACAGCCTAAAGCAAGCGCCTCAATCAAAACCGTCGGCAGACCTTCGTATATTGAAGAGAGAACAAATACCGATGCTTTTCTCATATATTTATATGGGTTATCTACAAATCCAGGCATCCACAGGGATTCATCTATACCAAGCTCTTTTGCAAGTTGTTCTAAATTTTTCCTTTCTTCTCCCTCACCCAAAATTACAAGCCGTGAATCAATTTCCTTTCTTACAAGTGCAAATGCCTTAAGAAGAGTTGGAAAATCTTTTTGCTTATTAAGACGCCCTACTCCCAAAATAACAGGAATATTAGAGATAAAGCAGGGACATTCTGTCTCTTGTTTACTTTTCTCAATTATTTCTTCCAACAAAAAAGGGTTGTAAATTACTTTCATTTTGTTCAATGATACGTGAAATCTTTGGCTGAAATCTTTTGCAACGCCACTTGATACAGCAATAATAGCATCAGATAGACGAAGACTAAGCCAGGTAAAAAATTTAGCAAGTGAGCGTTTATAACTGGGAAAAGAATCAAGATACCTCGTTACATTGTGGCACGAATATATTATAAAAGGACGGCGCTTCTTTAGATAAGCAATGCCAACTGCAAGCATTACGACAAATTCAAAACCATCAAATAGGGGGAAAACTACCAACTTCTCTATTCTTAAAATATTTTACTAATGGAATGAAGCTCCTCACAAGCCTTAGTCTGTGAGGGACATTAAGATTTACAATATTAACTCCATCAGGAACGCTACTAACTAACTCTCCTTCCGCGTTTGCCAAAACTATATCAACACACGCATTAAACTCTAAAAAACCACGGCTTAAGGCAAGTACGACTTTTTCCACTCCTCTACCATATAATGCGGGCAAAACAAAACTAATATGGATTTTCCTGGTATCTAAGGTTTTCTTTTCCTGATCACAAGACAAAGTCGACATTTTTTTCCTCACTCATTCTCACTCTCGGGGATTTACAAAAAGAATTGTCTCATTCCAATCGTAGAATTTATGTGAGAGATAGAATTTTGAACCTGGTAGCAAGTTATTCAAAAATTCTGGTATAGCAATTATGTCCTCTGACTTGTGGTAAACCGAAACTGCCATTTTGGGTTTAAATTTTTTAATTGTTTCAGTAGCTCCTTTAAGGACATTAATTTCAGCACCTTCTACATCAAGCTTTATGAAATCGACCCTTTTTAATTTATTTCTTTCTACAAAAGAATCGAGCGTAACGCTCTCAACCTCAGTTCCACCACCAATAATAGATGAACTTGAACCAGAACCATCCATCTTCATTTGAAGTAAACCATTTTCATCTGCAAGAGATTTCTTTATAGTGATTACACTATTCTCTAATTTATTTCTTGCTACATTCTGAGATAAAACTTGAAAACTCATTTCATCCGGCTCAAATGCATAAACTTTGCTTGCCCCTCTTGAAATAAACCAAAAAGAAGTCTCGCCAAGAAAAGCACCACCATCTATTACAATGTCACCTGCTGAGAGCCTGCACATTTCATGATAATATTGCTCAAGCAACCAAGTTTCACCTACTGCCGCAAGATCGCCCCTAAAGGAGAACTTATCAATATTAATAAACCCTTGTTTATCTATCCTTAATGACCGCAAACTATTTTTAAATTCCTCTTCGCTTATGCAAGATGGAAAAATCTTGCTTGCAAGGCTCCCTATTAATGCATAAGCAACCCTGTATTTTATAAACCGATCAAAAGTAGACTTCGAATCACCGTCATCAAAAAAGTTATAGATTTCGTCAAATTTTTCTGGTTCTTCAATAACAAGTTTCATTGTTCCTACAGAACTCCATTTACCCATAGGGCTATACTTAAGTGCTTCATAGGAAGATTTGCGCATCAAATGTAAGCCAAGTTTCTCCAAAACCTGGTTAAATGCACGATTTTTAACATATAAACTTACTTTATCTAATTCATTAATATATCTTTCGAAATTAAGTTCTTGGACTTTCTCATAAGCGTCTTTAATTAGCGAGAGTGTATGTAGGTTCTCCATAATCATATTATATCTCAAAACATACCTTTTCCTTTTTGCATGAAAATCCAAAAACTAAGCATTAAGTCTCTAAACATTGCTTCCATTACCAGTTGGTTCTTGCCAATATTCAAGGAAAAATACAAGCAAAATTGAGAATAAGAAAGCTGTAATGCCTGCAACTGCAATATTGAATAACTTCCTTGGCTTAACGGGTTTTTCTAAGATAGAATATCCATTAGGATAATAGAAAAGATTAGAATTTTTTATAGCAAGATTAAGATTAGCAATCTGCTGCTTTAACTGAGTTTCCTGCGTAAACAAGGTTTCGTAAGAATCCCTCAGCGTTGCATACTCAAGGTAATACTCAGATTTAACAGTACCATCTTTATTAACAAGCTGAAGCATTTTAGTCGAAATATCCGAAAGACGAGTATCTATAGCAGCCACTTGAGAATTCAATTGACTAATATACTCTTTTAAAGAATCCATCTGTTGGTTAAAATCAACTTTAACATAATCATTAAGTAAGACAACAAATTCATCAAAAAAACTCCTGATTAAATTTTTATCAGTACTTTCAAAGCTAACCAAAATCGACCACTGGGTTGCGCTTTGCGTTTGGGTCGCTTCAACCTTGTAATCACCTTTTAACTCCGACAGCGGAATATCCAATTTATTAGCAAGTTTCTGCATAAAATCATCACTCATAACAATTTGCAGAGTTTCAGTGCTGCTTAGTACCGGGGTACTTTGTTGCGGAAACGAAGTGTTTCCTATCTGGGCAGGAAATACAGTGGCAACTCCTTTAAAAACATTTTTGAAAACGAAAAAATTAAAAACAGAAGAGATCACAACTGCCAAAACTATAACCCAAAGAATAAGATACTTCCACTTAAACATAATCCTAATAAAATCCTTTAATGTAATTTCTTTCATTACTGCCTCCTATACCAGATATCTCATCCAATAATATATCGCTAATAGCATTTTTTTGCAATTATAGTAGCTTCGTAACTTCTTAGGAAAAATAACTTCTGAAGAAAACTTAAGTCTCTTTCCTTAAAAAATGTTTTAAGAATTAGCAAATTCTTGGAAGATTCAATTATGCTGACCAGTTTGCTATTGGAGAAGTAAGAAACGACCGGAGGTCCTATATTATTCCAGTAGTTAAAAATGGTTATTCTTTTAGATGTAAACAGGCTCAGAAAACGTTTAAGGTAGAAAACAAATGTAAGAAGCCAAAAGGGCTCAAAAGTAGGCTCTAATATAACCAAGTAGCCATCATCCTTTAATAAATAAACAGAGTTTAATAACGCTTTCCTTGCAAGCTCAATTGAACCACTACGAGTTTCGGAAACTAAGTGGTGTAAAACTGCTCCAATTATTACAACGTCAAATTTCCGACCAATTTTCTCTACACAATCGTCGACAATAGAGCATCTATAAACCTCTAAGCCTCTTTCTTTAGCCACTTCCAGAGCATCTTCATCTATGTCTAATCCATAAACTTTCTTTATTTGAGTT
>JAEMPV010000040.1:3176-14051 GCA_022759145.1 Caldisericum sp. | reverse complement strand
CCTTTGGGGAAAAGTTGGAAAGGGGGCGAAGCCCTCGTTCCAAAATGTGTCACTCCGAGGAGTGAAACGGCGAGGAGTCTCCAATATTGGAGGAGGGAAAAGTCCCCTCCTCCAACTCCACCCAAAAGACCCCATATCGTCACCCCGAACGCAGTGAGGGGTCTCCTCCGTTAAATGGGGGAAGTTCGAAGGGGGTCTTTTAACCCCTTCGATTAATTGGGAGATGCCTCGCAACGCTTGGCATGACAAGACAATCGAGGAGGGAAAACCCCTTCTCCAACTCCACACAATGGATTGAAATTTGGTATTTGTATCCATTTTGAGTTTTTTAATATTTTCCTAATTTTATTATTGACTTGTTTTTTAAGTTGCATATAATTATGTTAAGAGTTTTTTATTTAATGTAAAAAATTGAAGAGAAGGAGGTAGGTATGAAAAAAGTATTAGTAGCAGTACTGATGGTTGCGATGGTTGCAACCCTCTTTGCAGGTTGCAAACCAAAAGCACAGCCTGTAACACTTACAATTTGGCACTCCTGGAGTGGCTCAGAACTCGATGTTTTGAATGAGGCAATTGCTGAGTACAACAAACAGCATCCCGAAGTAACAATCAACCAACTTCAGGTTCCATTCGATCAACTTAAGAACAAGTATCAGACAGAAGCAGCAGCAGGTGGCGGCCCAGATATCTTAGTCGGACCTGCAGACTGGATCGGCGATTTTACAAAAGCAAATCTTATTACCCCTCTTGATTCCTATTTTGATTCAACATTCCTTGCTGATTATGTGAAAGGTGCTCTTGATCAGGTTAAGTATAAGGGCAAGATGATGGCATTCCCAGAATCAACCGAGTGCGTTGCACTTATTTACAACAAATCTCTTGTACCAAATCTTCCAAAGGATACAAACGAACTTATCACCCTTGTAGATTCAATTAGCAAGGGCGATACATATGGAATGGTTTATAACTCAGGTTTCTACTTTACTGCAGGTTATTTCTTTGCAGCAGGTATGAAGCTTTTTGATGACAACTACAATGCAGTTGTTAATCAGGGTAATGGTGGTGTCCTTGCTTTAACATTCCTCAAGAAGTTAGCTTCTGATCCACACTTTATAGTTGCAAACGACTATGGAAAAGCAGACTCAATGTTTAAAGAAGGAAAAGCAGCAATGATTATCAACGGTCCCTGGGCTGTCGGTGATTACACAAAGGCACTTGGGGATAAAGTTGGTGTAGCACCAATGCCAGCCTTTGCAGACACAGGGAACCCATTTGCACCATTCGTAAACACAAAGGATTTCTTTGTTAATGCAAACATAAACGATACTCAGAAGAAAGCAGCAGTTGATTTCATCAAATTTATGGTAAGCAAGGACATTGAGCAGAAGTTCTTCGAAAAAGCAAAACATATCCCATCTAATACAAAAGTTGATACTTCTTCAGATCCAATTATTGCAGGATTCCTTGAACAAATGAAGACTGGCGTTCCAATGCCAATTGCACCAGAGATGGGTGCTGTTTGGGATCCAATGCAAACCGCAATTGATTCCGTTCTTGCAGGAAAAGCAACACCACAGGATGCAATAAACACCGCACAAAAGACAATTCAAGACAAAATTAACGCAATGAGAGGTCAGTAGTAAAATAGTTGATTAAGGGGGGCAACAAAGCCCCCTTTTGTTTATGGGTGAAAAATATGACTGATAAATCAGATGTTAAACTCTGGGAGCAAATAAGAAGGCACAAACTTGCCTATTACTATATCTTGCCCTCCGCAATTGTAATGGCTTTGATAACTGCTTTCCCCATTCTCTATCAGGTATGGATGGCTTTTACGAATTTTAATATCTCTAACTTAAGAAATCCCCATCCTCAATTCGTCGGGTTTGCAAACTTCATAAAGATTTTTACAAATCAAGTCCCTCTTGAAAATTTCAACTTCTGGAGAACATTTGCATTTAATGTCGTATGGACCTTTGCAAATGTCTTTTTACATGTTGCAATTGGCATAAGCCTTGCAGTTGCTTTAAATGCTCCAAGACTTGCCTTGAAGAAAGTTTATAGGACACTTCTTGTTATCCCATGGGCAGTTCCATCTTACATTAGCGCCCTTATATGGAAAAATATGTTTGATGTGGATTTTGGGGCGGTAAACCAAATCCTGAGCTCAATTCTGGGGCATGCTGCTAAAATTCCATGGCTTACAAATCCGAATGCGCCGATCAAAATTTTACCATTCCTATCGTATGCATTTTATGCAGACCTCATTACAAATGTGTGGCTTGGCTTCCCATTTATGATGGTTGTTGCAACGGGTGCACTCCAGAGCATTCCTCAGGAAATTTACGAGGCTGCGGAAATTGATGGAGTAAACGAGAGAGGAAAGTTCTTTAAAATTACACTTCCTTTGATACGCTCAGCTATGCTTCCTGCAATTATGCTTGGCATTGTTTGGACTTTTAACCAGTTTAATGTTATTTATCTTGTTTCGGGGGGAGGTCCTTTGGGGACTACGGAAATTCTTGTAACGCAGGCTTATAAAATAGTTAATCCTGGTGGGCTATACGGAATAGCAAGTGCATTTGGACTTATAGTTTTCTTTATTCTTCTTGGGATTACTTTAATTACAAATAGAGTTACAAGAGCAACGGAGAGCGAGATATGAAAAGGCAAACCATAGAAAGACTCAAGCATATATACCTTCATGCATATATTATTTTCTGGATATTAATTGCGATTTTTCCTGTAATCTGGATTGTTTCGATGTCTCTAAACCCCGTTAATGTCCTTAGACCAACAACACTTCAAATAATTCCAAAAAATGCTACTCTTGAAGCATATATAAAGGTGCTTACCCGTCCGTATGAAGCATATCCTGTTCCTTTTGTAAAACTTCTTTTTAATAGTTTATTTGTTGCAGGTGGAACAGCACTTCTTTCAGTTGCACTTGCGTCTACTGCTGCATATGCTTTCTCACGATTTAGATTCCCCGGAAGGGAGATAGGCTTACTTGGATTTATTGTAACACAGATGCTTCCTGCAACTGCAACCCTTGCGCCACTCTTTGTAATCCTCACACTTCTACATATCCGAAATACTCTCTATGGTTTGATTGTTGCATATGCATCAGGCTCAGTTCCGTTTGCAATATGGAATTTGAAAGGTTATTTTGATACCGTGCCAAAAGAACTTGAAGAGGCTGCCCTTGTTGATGGATGTGACAGGCACCAGGCGTTTACTAAAATTATTCTTCCTTTGTCTATTCCTGCAATTGCAGTTACATTCCTTTTCGGATTTATGAACGGATGGATGGAGTGGATGCTTGCCTGGACTTTCTTAACAAAACCGACAAACTTTACTCTTGCAATGACCCTTTACAATATGCAGGGGCAGTGGAATACACCATGGTCGCAGTTTGCGGCATTCTCCATTATTATTTCGCTTCCTGTAATGGTTGTTTGGTTCTTGTTACAAAAATACATTATTTCAGGGCTTACACTTGGTGCTGTTAAAGGGTAATTGATTTTTAAGGGACTTCTATTCGAGAGCCATTTTCGTCCTTTACAACCCTTATTTGATTTGTAAAGTTCTCTTTTATCTCGTTTAGGTGGCTTATTACAAGAATTTTTTTGAAGTCGCTTTTAATTGCGTTTATTTCTTCGAGTATGTTTGTCCTTCCCCTTGCATCCTGGCTTCCAAAACCTTCATCGATTACAAGCATTTCAAGCGTTGCATTTCTAATATGTGCTAGGAATTTAGCAATACCTAATCTAAGAGAAAAATCAATTCTAAACTTCTCTCCACCAGAGAACAGTTCATATCTTCTTTCAGTTCCCCTATCGTAAATCAGTATGTCGAGGGTTGGCTTTTCAGAATTTTTATCACTTTTTACAGTCTGAAATTTTAGATACATTCCACCGTCTGTAAGCCTTTGCAAGAAGCTATTCACTTCATTTTCAAGGTGCGGAAGATATTCACTCATAATTGCTAACTGCACGCCATTTCTTCCGAGGATCTCTTCAAGTGCATTTAATGCATTAACTCTTTCTTCAAGTTCTATAACAATCGTAGTTTTTTCTTTAATTTCTTCTTTTATCTTACTTATGAGGTTCAAATTTTCTTCTAATTTTGCCTTTGTTATGTATTTTTCTCTCAAAGTGCTATTTAAATCATCAAGTTCTTTAGAAGTTTTCTTGAATTCATCTTCAACATACGAAAGATTTTTTATTTTTGTCGCAAGTTCTGCAAGGTCGTTTTCTTTTAAAGCAATTTCCTTTTTCAGCTCCTCAATTTCGCTTTCCAACTTTTTAATTTGTGCTTGTATATTTTCTATCTTTACATCTGCAACTGTAAGTTTCTGGTATTTTTCTTCGTAAATCCTTAAGGAAAACTCCTCTTCTTTAAGTTTTTTATAGTTAGCTTCATCGAAATTAAGAGCAAAAAGTTTGTCTTCAATCTCTTTAAGTTCCTTTAGCTCATTTTCAATAAATGTTTTGCTTTCGAATTCCTTTTGGAGCGTTTCTAATGTTGAATTTTCTTCCCTTTGCTTTGTAAGGCTCTTTTCGAGATTCGTTTCTTCATTTTTTCTATTTGCTACAAGTTCAAGGAGTGTGTCGTCAATTTTCTTTAGTTTTGTCTCGGTTTCTTCGAGTTCTTTTTTCTTTTTAGTAAATTCGCTCTCTAAAATAGCTTTCTCTTCTATTTCTTTTTTAAGCGTTTCTATGTCGCTATTTATTTTTTCAAGGTCTATGTTATTTTCCTCTTTTTTAATTTCGCTTTCAATCTCTAAAATTCTATTTTCAATATCTTTAATTTCAACTTCTTCTTGCGAAATTTTGTTAGAAATATTTGAAAGGGTTTCTTCTAACTTACCATGAAGGATGAGTTTTTCTTGAAGGTGTTTTTCGCTTTCTAAGATTGTGTTTAGTTTTTTCGATAATTCCTCTCTTTTAACTTTTAACTGTTCTATTGATTTAAGAAAGTTTTCTATATTAGTTTTAAAGTCCTTTAGAAGTTTGTCTCTGTGTTCTTCCGTAAGGGGGCTTCCGCACAAGGGACACTTTGGCTCTTCTGTTGTAGTTATAAGGTTTTCTTTCTCTTTCTCTAACTCGTATGCCTTTTCAAGTGCCGAAATTTCTTTTAATGTGTTTTCGATTTCATTTACAACCAAATCTTTTTGCAAAGCAATGCCTTTAAGATTTTCAATCTCTTTACTAAGTAATACTCTTTCTTCTTCCTTGCTTTTAAGCGCTTCTTCAAAATCCTTTTTTAAATTCTTTATGTTCTCTTTCTTCTTTGTGAGTTCACCCAATTCTTTTTTAAGTCTATTTAAGTTATTTTCAATATTCTTTTCGATACTATTTTTTTGTTCAAGGATATTTTTAAGCCTCTCTTCTTTGAGTAAAAGTTCGCTTTGTCTTTTTTCAAGTTCCAAAACTTCATTTGAAAGTTTATCCTTTATTTCTAATATCTGGTGTTTTTCTTCGCTAAGTTTTTCTATTTCTTCTATATACTTTTCGATTTTCTTTCCCGTATACTCGATTTCATTTTGAACTTCTTCGAGGGACTTTTTGTGTAAGGCAATTTCTTTTAGTTTTGCTTCTTCTTTTGCCTTGATTTCCTTCTCTTTTGAGACTTTTTCGTTTTTAAGATTAATGAATACTAACTCTTTCTCGCTTTCCTTTTCTCTTTTAAGGCGGACATCCTTCAATGTGTTATAGTTACTTATTATTTCATCTTTCTCTTTTAATATCTCGGTAAACTCGTTTAGAGTTTTCTTAAGGTCTTCCAAGTTCAAGAGGTTTTCTTTTAGACGTTTTTCGTAAGCCTCTTTTTCCCTTTTTACGCTTTCGAACCTCTCGTTTAACTTTATAAGTTCACCTTTCAACTTTTGGATATTATCTAAATTATCGCTTACATCCTTTATTCTTTTTTCTAAGGCTGAAATCTCGTCGTTTATAATCCTGTATTGCTCATTATACTCACTATCTTTCTCAATAATTCCCCTCTTTTCCTCAATTTCTTTTCTTGTTAAATCTATCTCTTTTAAAAGTTCCTTTTTTCTTTCTTTTGCAATTTCCTTTGCAGATTCGAATATTTCAAGCCCAAGCATCTCTCGTAAGAGTTCCGCTTTCTCGCTTGGCGTTTTTGTTGTAAAGAAGTCTGCCTGTCCCTGGAGTATAAATGAAGCCCCAATAAAGGTGTCATAGTTAAATCCAAGGATCTTCTGGATTTTTTGCTCAGTATCGGTTATTTTCCCCTCGCTTATGTTTTTAAACATAAGGGCATTTGAATCAAACTCTTCCAGTATGAGGCTTGAGGATTCTTTGTCCTTTCTGTATGTCCTTTTAATCCTGTATCTCTTGCCCTTTTCCCTGAATGTCAGTTCTACCAAAAGTTCTTTTTCGTCGATATTTACGATGTCTCCCTTGTTTCTTGTTATCCCTCTTGCAACGCCAAAAAATGCGTATACAAGTGCATCTATAATTGAAGACTTTCCGTGACCATTATCGCCTGTTATGAGAACTACATCACCTACTTGTGTAAAATCAAGGACTGCCTCGTTTCTGTAACTTAAAAATCCTTTTATCTTGAGTACTTCTGGGATCATTTAATTTTGAATATATCCTTTATCTTTTCTATTGCTTCTTCTGGTGAATTGACAAAGTATATTTCTGCATTTTTGCGAGAATCAAAGTAACGCCCATCGATAAGAATCCTATCTATCGAATCTGCAAAATCTCCTGTTCCTTTTATTATTATCGCAGGTTTCCCATTTTGATAAGTTGATACAAGTTCAAGAAGGGTTCCTATTTTTCCGCCAATCATAACAGTTACATCGGTTGCGTGGATCATAAGGATCGAACGAAAATCCATCCCAAGCCCTGTTGTTATTGGAATTGTAACATATGGATTTGCTTCGCTTACGCTATTCGAAGGAAGAATACCCACATTTATGCCATGAGCATCAAAGTTTCCATGGCAACATGCTTCCATAACACCATCACGGCCGCCTGTAAAAAGTATAAATCCCTCAATGCCAACAAGATACCCAAACCTATATGCAATGCGCTTTACTTCATCACTTATAGGTTCGTTAGGACGCTCAGAAGTGCCTATAAGTCCAACTCGCAGTTTATTCCTCTCCATCGAAATTGATATCCTCTATCTTTATGTTTTCAACTTTTATTGGCTCACCTTCTTTCAATTCATACCGCAAACAACAGACAAGCCTTCCGCATGCGCCTGTTATTTTTGATACATTCATCGGGAGATTTTGCATCTTTGCGTATGTGAGTTCTACGCTTTCAATATCCTTTAGAAAATTTGTGCAGCAAACAGGATACCCACAAGGTCCAATGCCACCAAAAAATCTCATTGCATCCCTTGCGCCAACTTGCCAGAGTTTAATTTTTGTATTGAAAGTAGAAACAAGGTCTTTCACAAGTGCTCTGAAATCAACTCTTGAATCAGCCGTAAAATAAAAGACATATTCCTTTTCGTTTTCATCCCAGATTGTTTCAATAAGATGCATTGGAAGCCCGTGTTCTCTTATTTTCTCCTTGCAAACCTTAAAAGCGCTATTTTCTTTCTTTGCAAGGTTCTCAAAATACTTCAAGTCGTCTAGGTTTGCCTTCCTTAAAATTCTCATTATTCCAAATCTTTCTTTAAGTTTGTCGTATGCCTTGACATCCATTTTTACATATGGACGAACAACCTTTGCAAGCATTGTAGAGTTATTCCTCTCAACAATAACAAGGTCACCAACTCTAAATTGGTTTTCTTCCCTTGGAATAAAGTATGTATGCATATCTTTTCGTAAAAGCACTCCTGCTAAAATTACAATATTGTCAACTATTTCCATAATTCATCCTTTCATAAATTCTCAATTGTAAACACCACACTTAATATTATATGCATTGCGTTTGCATTTGTCAAAAGACCTTCTTTTGCTTTTGTTAGAATGTCGTAAACCTCTTTTATTCTCTTTCCGCTAAATGTAAGGAATTCGTCAGCAATAGTCCCGAGTAAGTCAATATTCTTTATATTTTCAGTTTCTTGTTGTTTTGTTATGAGGATTATGTCTTTCAATAAATCAAGCGCTTCATCTATAAAGTTACCAACGGTAACTGAATTAAATTCACCGTAGTAATCTTTGAATCTCAAAATAAACTTAGTTGCAGGCTCTTTTTTCTTTATGAGGTCCATAAATGTTGCAAGCATAAACTTTCTCTTTTTGAAGTTGTCTTCCTTAATGAGATTTGGCAAATTTTCAAGGGTGCCGTTAAGAATATGTGCAATTGTGCTTGCTTTTTCTTCATCCTCTACATCTTTTTTTACGATTTCTTTTACAACATTTAAAGGAAGTTTACCAAACTTAACAATAACCGCTCTTGATACAATCGTTTCGGGGATATTGTCGATATTCTGAGCGGTGAGTATGTTGAGCGTATTTTTTGGCGGCTCTTCAAGAAGTTTAAGCATACTATTGAAGGCTTGAATTGTTGCATTCTCTACATCTACGAAGATATTTACCCTAAAGCCTTCATAAGGGACAAAAGAGGTGTCGATAACATTTCTCACATCGTCAATTCCGATTGTTTCACTTTCGACAATTTTCAAATTAGGGTGAACCCTATTTTCAATTGCAATACAGGATTTGCAGGTATCGCACCCGTTCAAAGGGTCAATTTGACAGTTGAGTGCCTTTGTAAACTCGATTGCAGCAAGCCTTTTGCCAACGCCCTTTGGTCCTTCGAAAAGAAGGGTTGTAGGAATATTTCTTTTTTCTAATAATTTTCTAAGGTACGAAACTGCTTTTTCCTGCCCTAAGACTTTATTAAGCCCCAATTCCTACCCCAAAATCTTCTCCAGGTATCTATAAAGGTCTGTGTTGTAAATTCTTTCGTATGCAATCTTAAATTGAGGATAAGGCAAGCCTTCAAGGTACCTAATGTGTGATTCAAGTGTAGTCATATTTGCATCCTTATTTATCTCGAGGAAGTAACGCTGCGATGAGTCGGGAATATCACTTTCCATGCCCTCAGGAATTGCAATAAGCCTTATGAAGTTCAGCACATCATCCCTTGTAAGGTTAAGATTCTTGAAGTTCTTTTCTATTTCAGTTGCAAGTGCCTCGTCCTGTTCATAAAAGTGGAGTGAGAATTTATCAAGCGTATCGATTGCGTCTGCAAGATATGCGCCAAGCCCAGCGCTTATGTTGTAGAGTTTTCCTGCAACAAGCACTGCAAGGTCATCAGAGACACCAAGCCCTTTTTTGTGCCTTATGTACTGGAATCTAATATACGAGTGCTTAAGGAAGTCAACATTGCTTGGGTCGATAATGAGCCCAACTCTTCTATACTCGTCTAATTTATCCTCGTGGTCGCCGTGTGCAAGTTGTTCGCCATCAAGCCCTAATTTTTCCATTACATGCATGTCCACAAGATACGGCTTTCCGCCGCCCATATTGAGGTTAAACTTCTTGTTTGCAAGTTTTCTTGTCTCAAAGTCATCCATAAAGCCACCAAGGTATAAACCTCTCAAAACAGAATCAGGGTCGACTTCTATCTCAAGAAAGAGCGGGCATCTCATTAGAGGCTCACCTTTCTTGTTAACAAGATGGGTTCTTCTCTCACCATTCATTACGGCTCTTGCATACTCATAGATTTCATCTATAAGAAGTTGCCTTGATGAGCGAACGATAAATGAATCTCTTCCAAGTGCTATAACTATATCATCGATTGTTGTATCCACAAATTTCTTTCCTTCAAATGCGCCATCTCCATTGTGCGAGTGTCCTTCGATTGCCTGCATAAATAATAAGTCTTCAACCTCAGGCGATGTGTAAAGGTCGTGTTCCTTTTGCATCTTTCTAAAGTCTTTCCATATAAGTTCTCTTGGTGCAATTTTCATAAGCGCCTCCTTAAATTAATTATATTACTTTAATGCCTTTTTTATTACGCCACCAAGGACAACCATATCTCCATCGTAAACAACGAGGCTTTGCCCTTTTGTTACTGCAAATTGCAACTCAACGAATTCAATAATTACATTATTATCAATTTTTCTTACAAGGCACTCGGCAGGCTTTGCCTGGTACCTTACTTTTGCTGTGTATATTTTCTCGTTTGAAATCTCCTCAAGAATATTAACTTCCGTTAATTCGGCTCCCTTAAACAGGCAGTCCTCATAAGTGCCAAGGACAACAACATTTTTAATAGGGTCTGTGTCGATAACATATAGAGGCTCTTTGTAGGACACACCAAGCCCGCTTCTTTGCCCAATTGTATAGAATTGAACGCCTTTATGCTTTCCTAAGATATGCCCATCCTTATCAAGGATATCTCCTTCTTTTTCTTTTAGGAATTCTTTTATCGTATTCTTTATGTTTCCTTTTATAAAACAGAGGTCCTCGCTTTCCCTGGATTCAGGAATGTCTAATGACTTTGCAATTTCCTTAACTTCGCTTTTTTGATATGTGCCCAGGGGAAATAAGATGTGTTTCAGGTCTCCCTTTTTAAGCCGCCAGAGCATATACGATTGGTCTTTAACAGGGTCAACTCCCTTCAAAAGATGCATGTCTTTAATTCTTGCATAATGCCCCGTTGCAAAAAGCCCATCGCCAAACATATTTTTTACTTTTTCAAATCCTATACCGAATTTTATCTTTTCATTACAAACAGTGCATGGATTTGGTGTAAAGCCTTTGCTTAAACTTTCAAAGAAATAGTTCTTAACAAGTTCGCTAAATTCATTCGATACATCTATCTCAACAAATGGCACATTAAGTTTTCTTGCGATAATCTGTGCATTTGAAATATTGCAGCACCTTGATAAACTCTCTTCCTTCTCGAGCCTGAAGAACGCCGCAAC
>JAEMPV010000040.1:0-3076 GCA_022759145.1 Caldisericum sp. | reverse complement strand
TATTGCAGCACCTTGATAAACTCTCTTCCTTCTCGAGCCTGAAGAACGCCGCAACAACATCGTATCCTTCTTTCTTTAATAAATACAGCGCAACAGAACTATCAACACCGCCACTTACTCCAACATAAACTTTCATAAAAAGATTTTATAGCGTTTTTGCTAATTTGCAAACATATGTAAAATGTGCCGATCTCAACATCGTATCTCTACCCTTTTAACCCGAATTTAGCAGTATAATAATTTTGACACCAGGGTAAAAAACCTCAACGGTATTTTCGGACAAACAGACAATATAATAATTATTAGCAAGTCCTAAGTGCAATCAACTTGTTTTTTATCGACATAACATTATTTTATTCTTTTCACAAAGTTCTAAATATATTTGACTTTTTTAAATCTTATTGTAAAATTGATTGAAAACACATTTCAATTGTGAAAAAAATATTGTTAGGAGGTACAAATGGACATACCGTTTGCAACAATTGAGAGACTTGCAATTTATGTAAGATGTTTGAGGCATCTTAAAGAAAGAGGTGTGAAAAAAATCTCTTCTTATGAGATGGCTGAACACACGAGAACAACACCAGAACAGGTAAGAAAGGACCTCTCGTATTTCGGCAAATTTGGGAAAACAGGCGAAGGATATGATGTTGAAGCACTTTTAAAGAAACTCGAGAAGATTCTCAAAACAAAAAGGAAGTGGAATGTTGCAATCATTGGTGCAGGCTCTCTGGGAACAGCCCTTTCAAAGTACAAAGGCTTTAAAGAAGTGGGCTACGATGTAAAAGCGATGTTTGATATCGATCCAGAAAAAATTAATAAAAAGATAAACGGCATTCCTGTGTATCATATCGAAAAGTTTGGCGAAGTTGTTGATAAGGAAAATATTGAAATTGCAATTGTTGCAGTTCCAACTGAGGCAGTGCAAGATATCGAGGAAATTATTGCTAAAAGTAAAGTTAAGGGAATTTTAAATTTCGCTCCGGTCACATTAAATCTTAAAACTCGAAGGAAGATAGTTGTCCTTGATGTTGACCTCACACAAAAGTTGTATATAATTTCATATCTGATAAAAAATAAATGGGAGGAATAGATGGATGTATTAACGCTAAACTGTGGTAGTTCTTCCGTAAAATACCAACTTTATAGATGGAGCGAAAAAAGAATTTTAGCGAAAGGTATCGTTGAGCGTGTGACAATTGGCGGTTCTTTTATCAAGCATGAAGTTCCGGGAAGGGACACAGTTAAAATCCAAAGCGATTGTCCTACACACAAGGAAGCAATTGAACTTATCCTTAAGACTCTTACAGACCCAGAAATTGGTGTTATTAAGGATGTTAAAGAAGTAAAAGCAGTGGGTCACAGGGTGGTCCACGGAGGCGAAAAATTCAACAAATCGGTTCTTATTACAGACGAAGCTCTAAGGACTTTTGAAGAATTACAAGACCTTGCACCACTTCACAATCCCCCTAACATTATGGGAATCAGAGCTGCTATGGCTGTTCTTCCTGATGTGCCTCATGTTGCAATTATGGATACTGCATGGCATCAGACAATACCTGAACATGCCTTTATTTATGCACTTCCAAGAGAGTGGTACGAAAAATACCATATAAGAAGGTACGGTTTTCACGGCACTTCATTTCTTTATGTTGCAAAGAGAGCAGCTGTACTTTTAGGAAAGAATCCCTTCGAAACAAATGTTGTTATTGCGCACCTTGGAAATGGCGCAAGTATTGACGCTGTAAAGAATGGCATATCTGTTGACACAAGTATGGGATTTACACCTCTTGAGGGACTTGTTATGGGAACTCGTGCAGGTGACCATGATGCAGCAATTGACCTTTATATGATGGATAAGTTAGGGCTTTCAGTAAAAGAGATGAACGATATCCTGAATAAGAAAAGTGGTGTTTTTGGTATAACGAATGGGAAGTACACAGACCGCAGGGATGTTGAAATAGCAGCAGAACAGGGAGACCCTCTTGCGCAACTTGCAATTGACATTGAAACCTACAGGCTTAAGAAATACATTGGTGCCTATATGGCAGTTTTGGGTAGAGTTGATGCAATTGTATTTACAGCAGGTGTTGGAGAGATGGGACCAATATTTAGAGAAAAGTCTCTTGAAGGGCTTGAGAATCTTGGTGTCTCCGTAGACAAGAGAAAAAACAATCTCTCATTAACAAGAAATGCGGAAACTGATATCACAGGTGCTGATTCGAAAGTAAAAGTCTTTGTTATTCCAACAGACGAGGAGCTCGTAATGACTGAGGATACAGTTGCTATTATGGAAGGTCGTTATGATATTCATACAAAATTTACTTATTCCTTCCAGGACCCACATTACAAGAATCTCCTGAGGGAAGAAAACTTCGCAAAAGAATTAGAGAAAAAGCCAGACCTTGCAGAGATACGAGCAAAAATCCCAGGAATTGGATAGACAGAAGGGGGCACAAAGCCCCCTATTTTAATTTCTTGGAGAAAATCGTTTATCCTGAGCGAAGCGGATAATTTTCAAAATTTTAGGTAGGACACCACACACCATCTCAATGCTCCTGAATTCGTATGAGAATTCTTTTTCGGGTGAAGCTGGAGGAGGGGCGTCATTTCACATCCTCTATTTAACGGAGGAGACCCCTCACTGCGTTCGGGGTGGCAAAGGGGACGAAGCCCCCTTTCCAACTTTTCCCCAAAGGCAAAAGGCATTTCGGTGGAGTATTGAGGGGGATCCTTCTCGCCATCTCAATTGAAAGGAGGAGACCCCTCGTCACTTCGTTTCTCGGGGTGACAACCAAATCGAAGTGGTTAAAAGACCCCCTTCAGAACCGACACGAAGTGTCGTCCCGAACGTCTTTTGTGAGGGATCTCCGCCTTATCCCCCCCAAAAAAGAGACTTTAAATTCATTCGGGGAGTTTTTTGAGGAGTGCTTTTAAACCCCCTCAACAGGTTGGAGGAAGGGACTTATCCCTCCTCCGTTGATTGTCATTATTCATTGCCAAGTTTTTCCAAATCACAGACTTAAAATTTTTTACACAAACTGAAAATGTAGTATTAAAGGGAACTATATAAATT
>JAEMPV010000039.1 GCA_022759145.1 Caldisericum sp. | reverse complement strand
TCCATTGCAATAGGTTACTAACGGTCATATCTGTTAAATCAGAGCATCCTGTCCATACCTCAGAAATTTCATGAGCATTATATGTTGTGCAACTCGAATCAATTGTTGCTGTAATCTTTAGTGTAAGCGTTTTCCCAGGCTCAATGCCATGACCTAAATCACTTTCGATATTATTCCATATATAAACAGAATTATCAGGTTCTCCTCCATCATTTATATCCCAGGGGATATTCTGGTAAGTTGATCCATCGTAAGAATATTGGGCGGAATTAACAATAAGAGGATGTCTAAGCGGTGCTTTAAAGACATCGCCAAAGTTCGTCCTTACTGTTGAAAGGTTTCCATTGTTTGTGATGTTTATTTCAAAAACTACACTTTTTCCAAGTTCTCTTGGGAACCATGGAGTCGGGGAAACAGAGTGTCCATCAATTTCAACTACATTTTTAGTTATTGAAAGATTTGGTGCAAATGTTGTAAAATCTCTTTCATAGATGTTTGAAGTTTCGCTTATATTGTTAACATCACAGAGTTTCGCAAAATTTGCAAATGATTTTATCTTTTTGAACGTGCCTTTAAAGAAATTACAAGAAGGATATTGATAGTTTGTGTCAGTCTCAACTTCAAACTTAATTTTTATTTCATCGTTTGGTGCAAGATCTCCAAAATTCGGTATATTCGAAGAGTTAAAGACAAGTTCCCAACCACCCGCATAATCGCCTGATGTAATTTGTGTTTCTGTTGGATTCCCTGCACTTTGATATGTTCCACCATTATAAGAGTATTGTGCAGAATTTGCTTTGTACCTTATGTATTTTGGAAGGTAAGTGTGAGAAACGACATTGTATATATGAGTTACGCCTGGATTCTTAATTGAAACTTCAACGGTTCCATTTCCACAAAGATAAACATTTGCACTGGTGATAGTTACAAGCGCATAGGAAGTAGGAAGGCTTACTCTACCTGTATCTGTGCTTGAAGTTTGACAACCACACCAACTTGCGCTTGCTTGAACTGTTAAATTATTTTCATCACAGCTATTAACATCTGTTTTAAAATAAATTTCGATTTTAGTAGCAGGGTCGATGGTGAGATTTCCTAAATTCCAGGTTAATGTTCCGGTTGAACCATTTGAAGGCCAGGTTATTGCTGGGTCTCCGTAGTTGTATGTTGTGCTTCCAATTTTTATATAGGCGCCATCGCTATTAAATTCCAAACCGCTTCCAAGAGTTGTTGTTAAAATAATTTCCCTTGCAGTCCCATCCCCACCATTTGTCACAAATACTTTCCAATCAACTGTGTGCGCATATGCAAAGTTTAATTGCGGTGTAACTTTAGTATAAAGAACCGCTTGTTTTACAAGCGTAGAAGAGGCTGAGTTACTTGCTGAGTGAGACTTTCCACAATTATCAAGGTAATTTGATGAAACCGTTAAAGAAGCATTATCTGAGCAATCCTTTTTAATTTGAATTGTTATTGAACCATTTGAAGATATTTCGTTTATCTGATCTGATGACCAGGTTAGAGTGTTCCCATTAACAGTAGGCTCTCCTTTTGTTCCAGAGCACCAACTTCCACCGTTACTATATGTAGTTGAGCCTGAAACATATTTAAATCCGTTAAGAGTTAAAGTTAAATCTGCATGGTCAACATTCGCATTTTCCCTTGTAAAATTAATGGTCAGGTTGTAAGTTGCACATTTTTCAACTATTTGAGGTAAACTTGTTGAAAGAGTTAAATTTGCTCTGTAATCTGTTACTCTAACTCCTTCATAATATTTTGGGTCATTAGAACATCCTCTTGGAAATCCTGGTATCTCAAGTGTTGACCAATCAATGTAATCGTAATCAACGGATGAATTGTTTGAGTCATTTGTTTGTGTTGCTCTTGCAGTAAATGAAATTTTTAATTTAGCACCTGTATTAGGTGCACAAGTTTGAAGTCCGCTTAAATCAATCTTGAGTGTTGGTTGATATGATATAACGCTCCATCCTGTTACCGTTTGGAATCCGCTTCCACAGTCAACCTGAATTTCGATGTTCGCAATAGATGAATTTGTGTATTGGTTATTATTCAATTGGTCTTCAAAAATTATCCCATTCCAACTTGATGGTGCATTTGTTCCTGTATTAAAATCGTATTCAACAGTGTATCTTCTATCATTATGTGAGTCGGGATTGCCTGATGGGTTTGTATAAGAACCTGTATCAGTTGAACAATCGACTTCTATTGACGACGGGTTTGCAGTTTTTGATGAGTCCGTAATAGCATTTGAGGGGTCATTTACATATGTGCTAAAACTTGCAGAAGGATTTTGAATTGGGCATCCACAACAGTCAGTTAACGTTTCTCCATTTGGACCAGTAAGCTTAACTGTGTTAGTATATTCTGCACCTGCATAACAAGGGTCTGTTGTTACATTAAAAGTAATTGTAAAGTTTTGAGTAACTCCATCTTGTAAGGTAATGTTATCCCACTTCACCTCTTGACCGTTAATAACTCCTCCATTTGAAGAGGATTGAGGGATAAATGGGGTTGGTAATGTATCCACTATATCAACAGTAGCGGTATCGTTTGAGCAATTTCCCTTATGATAAGTAACTGATATAGTATATGTCTTATTTGTTTCTCCTATATCAACAGGGTCTGGTCCACTCTTAGTTATTGTAAAGTAGGCACCATTGCCTGTAACAGAAATTGAACCAAGTTGAGATGGATTTACAAATAAATTATCACACGGATCGTAATATTCTGCAAAATACTTTAGAGTTGACGATGGAAGAGTGCATGCACCTTGTTGCATCGAAACGGTGAAGGTTAAATTTACTGTTTCGTTTGGAGCAATTGTGCCTTGAGGAGATCCCCCAAGATAAGTAAATTCGCCTGTATTTGAATCATAACTCCAATTTACACCAATATTTGAAATCTGGTAGCCAGAAGGTATCTTATCTATTTTTAATTTAAAACCTTTTGCAACTCCATCACCATTATTTTTTATTGGAATAGTTACATCTGTTGAACCACAATAAGGAACAGAAATATTTGGAACTGTAATCTGGATATCAGGCGTTGTTGGAATAATTTTTACTGATTGAATAACATGCTGCGTTTGGCATTTATTGTTCTCATCAATTCCCCACCAGGCATCAATTTCGTTGTAGGCATTAGAACAGTTAAAAACCTGTGTTTGGAACGAAATTGTGTAGTCGCTTCCTGCAGGAATTTCATTATATGCCCAAGTTGGGAAAGAGCCTGCTGGTTGAGGATTGTAAACAAAATTTGAAGGATTTGAAATTCCACTTCCTAAGGTATCTGTTACATGAACATTGTCAATTGGGTCTTGTCCTGTATTTTTTATGTGGATTGTCCAGGTAACCGTATCACCAACTTTTGCTTCAGTTGGACTTACTTCTTTTGTTACTACAAGGTTTCCCCTGTGTATTGCTGTAGTTGTAATAGTTGCGTTCGCGCTTCCTCCACAATTACCATTAGTGGAAGTGAAAGTAAGCGTAAGTGCATACTGGGAATTGTTGCAAACTGCATAATCAGGTTTAACATGAACATAAATATCTACATTACCGCCTGAGGCGACACTTCCTGTGTCAACTATTCCGTCGCCGTTCATATCAGAAAGAGGTGTTGAATTGTCGCTTTTAAAAAGTGAAACACTCCAGTGTGAGTCGGTTGGAGAATAGGTAACATTAAAAATATCCGATTGAGAACAAGTATTCTGAATTGTTATTTTGTAGATTGCTTCGTTTCCAACATTAACCGTTTGATTATTTGATGGGCTTACAGAAGTGACACTTGGGGCTGCAATAACTTTTGCCCAAGGAATCAAATTCATTAAAAGTACAAGGGCAGTCAGAATTCTCAAAATTTTTTTCTTCATTTTATTCCCGCCTCCTCAATTTAAAAAAGCACCTATTTTAATTATAGCAAAATTAAAAAAAGTTAATACTTTTTTCGAGTTACATACATTTGAGACCCCGGATAATATTTGAGAGAATTTCTATTGGTGCCAAATTGTTTAAACTCTTATGAGGTCTTTGAGTATTGTACCATATGAGGTAATCC
>JAEMPV010000038.1 GCA_022759145.1 Caldisericum sp. | reverse complement strand
ATGGTGACAAAAATAAAGAGACGGATAGATATAAGCTCGGAAAAAAATTGTCTGCAATTACAGAACACCTTCTTTTTCTTACCGCAACACCACATAAAGGAGACCCAGAAAACTTTAGACTTTTTCAGGATTTGTTAATTCCAGGTTTCTTTGCAAGCAATGATTTAGTTAATGAATCTATACAAAACAAAGACAATCCTTTATTTATAAGAAGATTAAAAGAGGATCTTAGAGATTTTGATGGTAAACCAATTTTTACAAATCGCTATCCTAAAACGATCAAGTTTAAACTTTCTGATAAGGAAAAAGGCCTCTATAATGATCTATCTAATTACGTTTTACTCCAATACAACAGGGCACTTAACAAAAATGATAAAAAGAAAAATGTTGCATTTGCACTTCTAATTCTACAGAGAAGAATGGCATCTAGTACATATGCTCTTCTAAAGTCCCTCGAAAGAAGAAAGAAACGACTTGAGGAATTACTTACAAACCAGGTTAACTTGTCCAAAACTATTGACACTTTAAGCATTGATGAAATTGAAGAACTCGAGGAAAGCAAACGCTGGGAAGAAGAAAATAAATGGGAAACGATTTCAACTGCAGAGAATAAAGAAGAACTGATAAACGAAATTTCAACATTAGAGAAGCTGATAAGTCAGGCTAAAGATATAATAGATACGGAGGAAGAAGTAAAACTTAAAGAATTAAAGAAAGCAATTGAAGAAGGTTTTAAAAAGATAAAAGAGGTCGGTGGTAATGAAAAGATTTTGATATTTACAGAGTCAAAAGACACATTAGACTATCTTGTAACCAAAATACACTCATGGGGCTACTCTGTCAATTTTATTCACGGTGGAATGAATATTGAAGATCGTGTTAACGCAGAGAAAGTTTTTAAAAATGAAACTCAGATTATGGTTGCAACTGAAGCAGCAGGAGAAGGTATTAACCTTCAGTTCTGCAATTTGATGATTAATTACGATATTCCCTGGAACCCAAATAGGCTTGAGCAAAGAATGGGAAGAATCCACAGGTATGGTCAGCAAAAAGATGTATTTATATTTAACCTTGTTGCAGAAGATACACGGGAAGGAAAGGTTCTTGCTAAATTATTTGATAAGCTTGATGAAATAAGAAATGCTCTCGGAAGTGACAGAGTTTTTGATGTAATTGGAGATACATTCATTGGGGTGAATTTATATCAGTTAATTGTTGATGCCGTAGCAAATGCACGTAGTATTGATGATATTCTTAAAGATATCGATATAAAGGTGGATAAAGAGTATATTGAAAAGATAAAAGAACAGCTTGGAGAAAGCCTTGCAACAAGGAATATCGACTATTCAAGGGTTAAGGAAATGACCGCACGAGCAAAAGAGTATAGACTTATGCCAGAGTACACTCAAGAGTTTTTTATAAAAGCCTTTTCAAAAGCAGGTGGTAGATTAGAAATAAGAGATAATTATATAACAATCGAAAGTATCCCATATGAAATAAAGAAAATTGCTGAGGATGAAAATTTTAAAGCTACTTATGGCTCAATCTTAAAAAGGTACCCAAAAATAACGTTTGATAAAGAAATAGCATTTAAACATCCTGAACTCGAATTTGTTTCGTTTGGACATCCTTTATTTGAGGCTTTGTTAAAATGGGTAAATGAGCAATATTTCTCAAAGCTAAGAAAAGGGGCTGTTTTTCTTGACCCTGATGGAATATATAACGGTATAATTTGGTTCTTCGAAGGTTCTGTTTTTGACGGTAAAAATGAAATTGCAGGTAAAAAGATCATATCTATCTACGATGATGGAAGAGACTTAAGAGAAGTGAACCCCTCAGTTTTGTGGGATTTAGTCCCTGTTGATGATGTTAATTCAATTGACCTAAATGTTTCAGTAAGTGAAATTGAATCAATGAAAGAAAAGGTGCAAGAATTTGCAATTTACTCATTAGAAAATTATAAGCGTGAAATTTTAGCTGAAAGAAAACGCCAGGCAGAGATAAAAAGAAAGTACGGTATAAAGTCCCTTGAATATCTCATTTCAGAACTTGATGCACAACTTACAGAACTTTATGAAAGGCAAGAGAAAGGTGAGAATACTGATCTTGCCATAAGAAACAAAAATGAAAAGAAAAAGCAATACGAAGACGCTCTTAAGAATTTGAAAAAGAGTATTGAGCAAGAAATAAACTTATCCATTAGCACACCTGAATTTATCAGTGCAATTGTTGTAAAACCACAAAAAAATGATATGCTCAAGAGAGATGATGATATTGAGGCCATTGGAATGAAATTAGCAATGGAATTTGAAATAAGTGAGGGAAGGTATCCTGAGGATGTTTCAAGAGAAAATCTTGGTTATGATATAAGATCGGAAGGGAATAATGAGATTAGATACATAGAGGTAAAGGCAAGAAATGAGGAGGGTAAGATAGTACTCACTCAAAATGAGTTCCTAAAGGCAAAAAGATTCAAAAATCAGTATTGGCTGTATATTGTAACTAATGCTTCGACAAATCCTGAGTTGTATATAATAAATAATCCTTCTGAAAATTTACAGTTAGTTCAAAAGGTTGAGACTGTTCGTTTTGAAATACCCTTAGAAGAATGGAAAAATAAAGGAGTAAAAAATGGATGAGAAAAGATTTATCGAGGTAACATTCCCATTGAAGGAAGTAAGTGAAATATCTGCAAAAGAGAAAAACATCCGTCACGGGCACATTTCAACACTTCATATTTGGTGGGCAAGACGACCGTTAGCATCTTCAAGAGCAACTTCATATGCTGCTTTGATTCCTACACCAAAGAATGAAGAAGAAAAGTTAAAAATAAATGATTTTATTATCGAACTTGCAAAATGGGAAAATTCGCTTAATACAACAATAATTGAAAAAGCAAGAAGAGACATTTTGAATGCAAATGGCGGGGTACCGCCAAAAGTACTTGACCCATTCTCAGGTGGTGGCTCGATTCCACTTGAGGCATTGAGACTTGGTTGTGAAACTTATGCGATGGATTATAACCCTGTTG
>JAEMPV010000037.1 GCA_022759145.1 Caldisericum sp. | reverse complement strand
AAAAACGGAGGAGATGTCTCACTTCGTTCGACATGACACAATAAAAAGTCTTTTTTTGGGGTTAGTTGGGAAGGGGTCTTTTTCCCCTTCCCAATAATGGGAGATCCTTCGCTTCGCTCAGGATGACACCGGGACGTCACCCCGAAATGCCGTTCTGAGGGGTCTCCTCCTTTAATGGAGGAGGGCATAGCCCTCCTCCAACTCCACCCAAAAGGGAATAGGGGGAATTACTTTATTTTAAAAACTTTTTGCGTATAATTTTGATAGAACTTTCAATTGAAAAAGGAGAAATTTGATTTTGTGGGTGAGAAAAGAAAATTAAAAAAGGCTCAGTTAGAGAATCAATTTAGCCCTTGGTGGAAGGAAGCAGTAGTCTATGAAATATACCCAAGGTCATTTAACGATTCAAATGGAGATGGCATTGGCGATCTCAGGGGCATTATCCAAAAACTCGACTACCTCAAAAGCCTTGGTGTAGATGTGCTTTGGATTTGCCCGATTTATAAATCTCCTAATGCTGATTACGGGTACGATGTTGCTGATTACTACGAAATTAATCCCGAATACGGCACAATGGATGACTTTAAGGAATTGCTTGGACAAGCCCATAAAAGAGGACTTAAGGTCGTAATGGATCTTGTTGTGAATCACACCTCTGATGAACATCCATGGTTTATTGCCTCAAGATCATCCAGGGATAACGACAAGAGAGATTACTATATCTGGCGTAAGGGGTGTTGCGGAAGAGAACCAAACAATTGGGCTTCATATTTTACGGCATCCGCCTGGACATATGACCCAGAAACTGACGAGTACTATCTTCATCTATTTTCCGAAAAACAACCAGACCTTAACTGGGAAAACCACAAACTTCGAAACGACATTTACGAAATGATGAAGTGGTGGCTTGACCAGGGTATAGATGGATTCAGAATGGATGTAATAAATTGCATATCAAAGCACAAGGATTTGCCCGATGTCCCAGGAAAAGGAAAAGGGTACAAATTTGCAGGACAATTCTTCTTAAACGGACCTAAGGTCCACAATTACCTCAGGGAGATGAACGAGAAAGTGCTTTCAAAATACGACATTATGACTGTTGGCGAAACTCTCAAGGTTACAACAGATGATGCAATCCTCTATACAGGATTTGACAGACACGAACTCAATATGATATTTCCATCAGAACTTATGGAGATAGACGGTTTTACTCCTGGTAGCTCACTTCTTAAAAAATGGACACCTTATGAATTCAAACAGATTATTACAAAGTGGCAAATTGCTCTTCATGGAAAGGGATGGACAGGCGTTTTTCTTGGCAACCACGACTACCCGAGAATAGTTTCCCGCTTTGGAAACGACAGGGCTTACAGAGTAGAGTCGGCAAAGTTATTAGCAACACTTACACTAACACTTGAGGGGACACCTTTTATCTACCAGGGCGAAGAGATTGGAATGACAAATATTGCATTTAAATCAATCGAAGACTACCGTGATACTGCGACCCTTAACATCTATAGTGAATACTCTAAAAAGGCGCCACCTATCATCAAACCTTTAATACAACGTTATATTATGTACGCAATACACAAACTCGGTCGAGACAATGCACGCACTCCAATGCAGTGGAACGCAAGTCCAAATGCAGGGTTTACAACCGGAAAACCATGGATTAAGGTAAACCCAAACTATAAAGAAATAAATGTAGAAAAAGACGAATCCAATGAAGATTCAATTTTGAACTACTACAGGCGTATGATCAAGGTGAGAAAGGAAAATCCTTGTCTAATTTATGGAAATTTTGTCCCTCTTTTCGAAAAGCACAAAAGCGTATTTGCATACCTTCGTGAACTTGAAAACGAAAGATGTCTTGTGATTTTGAATTTAACAAGTAAACCTTCAACTATCCAACTTCCAAAGGATCTTAAAAATAGCAACAAGAAACTTTTAATAAAAAATCTAAAAGAAGGTCCATACGAATCGAATGGCAGGATTAAGTTAAGGCCCTATGAAGCACTTGTTTATAAATTTGAGGAATAAAAATGCTAATTTAGTATATAAACAAAAAAGGAGGCGCAGATGAGAATCTACGAAAAAATGGGACTTAAGGAAATCTACAACTTCGACAAGAGGGTCAGGCTGCTCTTTACGATCTTGCTTGTTTCAGGCATCATCCTTCTTGCCGACCAAAATGTAATGTCCCCAAACATTCAGGCAATCGAAAACGAATTTAAAATTGGGGACAAGGAAATAGGATTAATCGGTTCTGCATTTACTATCATTGCATCAGTTGTAACGCTTCTCTGGGGGTATTTATCGGATAAGTATTCAAGAAGGATACTTCTCATCATTACAACGCTTCTTGGAGAAATTCCATGCTTTCTTACAGGATTTGCAGAGAGTTACCATCAGATGCTTTTCTTAAGAGTCCTTACAGGCATTGGTATTGGAGGATCTGTCCCCATTGCATTTTCACTTATTGGCGATTTCTTCACTGAGAAAACACGACCAAGAGCACAGGCATGGTATGATGCAATAACGACAATTGGCGTACTTCTTGGAATGATTATTGCAGGCTTCTTGGGTCCTGCTTTAGGGTGGCGTGTCCCGTTTATGGTCGTTTCGGCACCAAATTTCCTTTTTGTAATAGGAATGCTCTTTGCTAAAGAACCCCCAAGAGGTGCAGGCGAACAGGAAATTAGAGAGTATATGATTGAAGGAAAACAGTACAAAGGCAGCTTACGGCTCAAGGATTATCTGCGTCTTTTGAAAGTCCCAACAAACATCTGGTTGTTTTTGCAGGGCATCCCGGGGACTGTTGCCTGGGGAATAATTCCATTCTACCTTATTGTCTTCTATCAGAGGTACAAACACTTCCCCGTCCAACTTGGAACTGTACTTTTGATAATTCTAGGACTCGGGACTGTCCTTGGGAAACTTTTGGGTGGGCTTATCGGCAATAGCATATATCTTAAGAAAAGAAGTTTGCTTCCGATATTCCTTGGAGTTATGCAACTTATAGGGGTTGTGCCAATTTTAATTACACTTATGTGGCCTGCCCCTCAAAACCCCACAATTAAAGACCTTCTTGTGCCAGGTATTTTCGGATTTTTGGGTGCGCTCCTCATATCCACATCTGGCCCAAATGTACGAGCAATACTTATGAATGTAAACCTTCCAGAGCATAGAGGTGCAATCTCATCAATATTTAACCTCACTGATAACATTGGTATGGGGTTGGGTCCTTTTATTGGTGGACTTATATCTTCGGTTAAAGGGCTTGACTTTGCAATGACAACCTCAGCGCTATTCTGGATTCCCTGCGGATTACTTCTATTTGTCGTTGCAACATCAATAGAAAAAGACGCATTAAAGGTAAGAAGCCGTATGGAAGAAATGAGAAAGGAAATAGAGCATGAAAAAGCCTGATTTCAAGTTTGCTAAATTGGGCGTAATAATAGAGGGAAAACCAATCGAAAGAGAAATTCCTTCAATAAAGGAAGAGGATTTTGAGATTAGTTTTAACGACGACTTATCCATAAGAATTTTTTCAGAAAAGAAAATCGACATAAGCGAGGTTTATTTTGACCTTAAGTTTGATGACGCAAATATCAATATGCTCCGAAATGGTTTTCAATCCTGGTCGCCTACCTATGAAATCGATACTGAAACAAGGTTTGAAAGAGTGCTTATGCCTGTTCTTCGCTATCACTACCTTGACCCTGAAAATTTTACTGAGGGAAGGTCTCACTTCTTTACTTACATAAATTTTGGGGATCATTACATTCACTTAGTCCCCGAGAATAATTCCCTTAAGGCAAGTTTCGAACTCATTAATAAAAACACAGTGAGGGTTTATTTTGAAATAGGAAGTGCTGTTGAGGGGGAGTTTCTTACGCCTAAAATTGTAGCAAAGCAAACACAAAGTTTAGCCCTCGAAAAAAGAAAACACAAGAAAATTTACGGCTGGACTTCGTGGTACTATTATTACAGGTCTATCGATGCAGATGAAATCATCAAAAATATCGAAAGTATCAAAAACCTCCCCTTTAAACTCGACTTCTTCCAGATAGATGACGGATGGCAAAAAAGCATTGGTGAGTGGGTTGAAAACGAAAAGTTCAAAGGCAAACTCAAAATTATCGTGGACAAGTTAAACGACCTGGGCGTAACTCCAGGCATATGGCTTGCGCCTTTTGTTGTAGAGAAAAACTCGGAAATATTCAAACAACATAAATATTGGCTTGTAAAAGATAAGGCGGGTGCCCCAAGGCAAGTTGGGTTTAATCCCCTTTGGAGTGGCCATTTCTACGCACTTAATCCAATGAACGATGAAGTTTTGGAGTACCTTACGGAAAAGATCACCGCACTCAGGGAAATGGGCTTCAGAATGTTCAAGTTTGACTTCCTGTATAGCCTTATGGCAGTTTCGAAAGATGAGGTTGTGGACGCTACAAGGATTGAAAGATTCAAAAGAGGAATGGAAACCTTAAGAAAAGCAATCGGAGAAGATTCAAAACTCCTTGGGTGTGGAGCACCTGTAATGCTCGAGAAAGGGCTTTATGATTACCTTAGAATCGGACCTGATACAAAGGACGGATGGGAAGATACACTTACTCAGCTTTTGAGGTTTGAGGGGCGAGTTTCAGCAAAGAATTCTCTCAGAAACACAATCACAAGGTCATATATAAATCGCAAATACTTCATAAACGACCCTGATGTTATCTTCCTAAAGCCAAAACACCTCACCGAGGACGAGCAAAACACTATTTTAATCGTTAACTTCTTTCTTTCGGATTTCATTTTCTTTTCAGACCCGATTTATGCACTTAATGAAAAGGGCTTTCAATTGCTTTTGGCACTTCAAAACTACAAGGACTTTACGCTTGACCACGTCTTGGAACTTTCAAAGGATGTGTTTAAGTTCACTGGTGAAACTGCCGATTCAATTATTACTGGCTTCGTGAATCTAACAGAAAAGGACTTCGAAATAGATGAAGAACCAGGCGAGATAATCTTTGGAAAGGATGGAAAAACTCTTTTGAAACATGCAACAAAAGTATATAAAAAGGGAGTGTAAAGGAGGCAAATATGGGAAAGTTCCTTTGGGGTGTTGCAACCGCCGCACATCAGGTTGAGGGCGGCAACATCTACAACGACTGGTACGAATGGGAAAAGGAAGGAAGAATTAAAACAGGCGATTCAGCAATTGTTGCTTGCGACCACTACAATAGGTACAAGGAAGATTTTGAACTTATAAAGTTCCTCAACAACAATGCCTATAGGTTTTCTGTAGAGTGGTCACGCATTGAGAAAAACGAAGGGGAGTTTGACGAGAAAGAAATCGAGCACTATGTCGATATGCTAAAGACTCTAAAGGAAATGGAGATTGAGCCTGTATTAACGCTTCACCATTTCACAATTCCTTTGTGGCTTTACAAAAAGGGAGGATTTCTAAACGAAAACTTCCATAACTACTTTGCACGCTTTGTTAAGAAGGTTGTCCCATACTTTGCTCCTTATGTCAAATACTGGATAACGATAAATGAGCCTGTGGTTGTGGGGATGTTCGGTTATATGATGGGCGATTGGCCTCCTGGGCATAAGAATATGCAGGAAGGGTTTTCAGCAATAAGAGAACTCCTTCTATCACATCTTGAGGCATACAAAATAATAAGGGCAGAAAAAAGCGATTCGCTTATTTCGATTGCTCACAATATGGTTGTTTTTGAACCATTGAATAAATTCAACCCTCTTGATGTTATCGTAAATAACCAAATAAGGTATATGTTTGATTACGCATTCCTCGATTCAATTTTCGAAGGAAAGATACTAAAACCATTTGGAAAAGGGGAGAAACTTCAAGACCTAAAAGAATCTCTTGATTTTATCGGCTTGAATTATTACTCACGCACTTTTGTAAAGTTCTCTCCCAAAACAACTTACGAAGCAGTTAACAGAGGAGAACTAAGTGACTTTAATAACGAAATCTACCCTGAAGGCATATACAGGCTTCTTGTTGACCTTAAGAAAAGATACGGAAAATCGGTTATGATAACAGAAAATGGTGTTGCAGATCATCTTGATAAATGGCGTCCGCAACTCATAAAGGACACAATTGGGTATATGAGAAAGGCAAAAGAAGAGGGTGTCGATATCATTGGTTATATGCACTGGTCTTTAATGGATAATTTTGAGTGGGCTGAGGGCTACTCTATGAAGTTTGGCTTGTTTGAAGTCGACTTCAAAACTCAGGAAAGGAAACCAAGACAGAGTGCCTTTGTTTATAAGGAGATTGCAAAAAGCGAGTTGTAGTTAATATAAAGGCTTTAATGAAATCCTGAGGGTCCAGGAGAGCGTTTCTCCTGGACCTATTGGTTTTATGTCCCCTTTTTCTTTTGCAATACAGGGTGAATCATAGAAGGCGGTAGTTGGCTCAAGAGCAATTGCACCATCACTTCTCAAACCACCTTCATCAATCCATAAGCCCAAATAATGCACAACATCCTCTCTAAAACTCAGTTTGTATTCAAGCTTGCCGTGGTTCAATGTAAGTGCTGCTTCACCAATCTTAAGTCTTCCATAGGCATAAAACTTTTCTGTTCTTCCCGAAAAAGGGTTAAATCTATCAAGCCTGAGGGAAGTTCCATCAGGAAGAACTGTTTCAGGAAAATTATGCACAGTCCCTATATCGTGAAGGCGTTTACTTTTATGAACATTTACTACTTTATCAACACCGGGAATAATTATTCTTGAATATTCATCCCCTCTTACAAGCCCATGAAAAGCCCATAGCGCATTTATTGGCTTTTCTCCAACATTTTCAACCCTGTAATTTAAATTAATTGTGGTTCCCTCTACCTGGATAATTCGCTCAAACCGATAGGAGAACCTCACGCCTTCAATCCTGCAAACTAAACTGCCGTTTTCTTCCCCAATATCCCAAGGGCGGCTCCATAGTTCGCCGTGGTCAACCATATCCAAACACGGGTCTATTGTTGGGAAGCAATCATCGAAACCCGACACATCATAGTTTTCAAAAGAATCGCCAAATCGAGGAAGGGTGTATGAACCACTATTAGGTTGTGCTGCAACTTCAAAATCCTGTTCTTTATAGATTAATGATGCAATTTTTGCACCAAGGTCTTTTAAGACTGTTAATTTTATCAATTCATTCTCAATAAAGAAGGCATTGAGACCCTTGTAAACGCCCTTCCAAATTTTCATATCAGAAGTTTCCTAAAAAATCTACCCCATCGACAATTTGAGCCCTGTAAAATTTAGGCTCAAGACCAGTTTTTACCTTGTAATTTAGCGAAACATTCCTGATAAAATCATCTAATCCATCGGTTGCAACAACTGCAATAGCACACCCTCCAAAACCTGCACCAGTCATCCTTGCACCAATGCAGCCTGGTTGCTTTAGCGCCTCTTCAACAATTGTATCAAGATGAACGCCTGTAACTTCAAAGTTATCCCTGAGGGAATTATGAGACTCCACAAGCAATTTTCCAAATTCTTTTATATCACCATTTTTGAGTGCAATGGACGCCTTTTTGACGCGCACGTTTTCTGTAATAACATGCAGTGTTCGTTTTCGTAAAACTTCATTATCAAGAAGCAAAATATCTTCAAGACTTGCTTCGCACAAGTTAGAAATTGCTTTCTTTTGCTGAATATTTGAAAGTGCCTCTTCACACTCTTTTCGCCTTTCGTTATACTTTGATTCGTTGAGTTCCCTTCTTTTCCCTGTATCCATAATGACAAGGGTAAATTCGCCTAATTTTATCGGGACATACTCATATTCGAGTGTGTCGCTATTGAGTAATATTGCATGGTCTTTTTTCCCCATACTTACGGCAAACTGGTCCATAATGCCACAGTTTACACCTACAAAGTTGTTTTCTACATCCTTACACATTTTCGCAATTTTAATCCTGTCGATTTGATTTTCTGGGTAGAGCATCATAAAAGCCGTTAACACCTCGATTGCAGCAGAGGAAGAAAGACCCGAGCCCATTGGAAGCGTACTTGCAAACATAATATCTGCACCTTCTACTTTAAAGCCCTCTTCAAGGAGTTTTTTTATGACACCTTTTGGGTAATTTGCCCATCCGTCTGAAGCTACATACTTTATTTCTTCATTTAAATCGATAGCGACCCTATTTGGTGCATCTTTCGAAACAAGATTAATGATAGAGTCATTACGCTTGCGTTTAAGCCCGTAAATTCCAAGCGAAATAGTTGCAGGCATCACTAATCCGCCGTTATAATCGATATGCTCCCCAATAAGATTCACCCTGCCCGGTGCAAAAAACACATCGACTTTGCCTTCTCCATAAAGTGCAGTAAATTCCTCTTTAAGTTTATTCAGGTTCATTCTTCAAAAACCTCTCAATTGCTTCTCTTAGTTTTGGGGCAGTCTCCTCAACCGAAAGGGGGTTTGCAGCAGCCCAGGCTCCCATTTCTGAAGAGGCATACCACTTTATTTTATCTTTGTCTCTCAATGGCGGATAGAATTCAATATGGAAGTGAAAGTATTTATCGCTTTCTTTGTATTCCTCAGTGTTTACGGGTGTTTGGTGGATAACCATCATATACGGGAAAGGACGGTCAAAAAGCAAATCGAAGGCGCCGGTAATCGTCTTAAGCATCTTTGCTAAATCACGCTTCTCAGGTTCCGTAAAGTCCGCAAGGTTTCCAAAATGCCTCTTGCTTACGATGAAAACGCCGTAAGGGTAATCGGTAAAGAAAGGAAGGTATGCAATAAAACTCTCATTTTCAAAAACAACCCTTTTTTGAAATGCCTTTTCCATAGCATTCATATGGCAGATCATACACTCGTTATGCTCCATATAGTACTCTTTGCAGGAATCAAGTTCGACTTTCAGTTTAAGTGGCACAAAGGGATAGGCATACAGTTGCCCATGGGGGTGAATAATAGTAACACCAACCTCCTCACCTCTATTTTCAAAAGGAAACACATATTTTATATTTTCATCCTTTGATAACTCATTATTTCTTTCAATCCAGAGGTTTACAAGTTTTACAATGTGCTCTACACTTAACTGCCACAACTTTGCATTGTGTTGAGAAGCATAAAGAATAACCTCACACTTGCCATAGTTTTTCATAACCCTGTAGAAGTCATCTGAAGGGACTTCGGGTTCATCGGGTTCAAGTTTCAAAACGGGAAAATCGTTATCATACTTCAGAACATCATAGTGATCGGGCACTTTGCCTGAGCCAGGGCAAAAGGGACACCAATCCTTCGGCATATTCGGGCGTTCCTGCCTGTTCGGCGCAACCATCACCCATGTTTTAAGAAGAGGATTCCATCTTAATTCACCCATATAAACCTCCAAAAGTAATTACATCCACCCTCTATTTTAAGACAATTGAATTTTTTTGAAAGGAAGGTTCAAGGATAATAAGCAAAAACAACTTTGTAAAATACGCATTTCTCAAATTAGTGATAAAATTTTGTGTAATGTGAATTTTTTTAAAGAACAGCAAAGGAGGCAAAAAATGGATGAAAAAGTAAAGGTTGGC
>JAEMPV010000036.1 GCA_022759145.1 Caldisericum sp. | reverse complement strand
CTCCTTTGTTCTTGTATCCTGCCAAACTATTGCGTTGTAGTAAGGCTTACCTGTACGCTTGTTCCAGACAATAGTTGTTTCTCTCTGGTTTGTAACTCCAATTGCTGCAATTTCCTCTGGCGAAATTCCACCTTTCTCCAACGCTCCTTTTATAACATCTTGAGTTCTTTCCCAAATCTCCATAGGGTCATGTTCAACCCATCCTGGTTTTGGATAGATCTGCTGATGCTCTAACTGATGAACACTTACCACATCTCCACTGTGGTTAAAAATCATAAACCTTGTACTTGTTGTTCCTTGGTCAACTGCTGCAACATACTTTTTTGTTGCCATTTTAAACCTCCTTTAAATTAATTTTTAAATTTCTACCTTAATTGTTTATTTGTTTCTCTTTGATTAATTCAAGCATAAGCTTTATAAGTAGATACGAAGAAGTCGCGCCTGGATCTTGGTGACCGATACTCCTCTCACCAAGATAGCTTGCCCTACCTTTTTTGGCAAGCATAGGTATTGTACTCTTCATACCTTCTTCTGCTGCCCTAGTCGCTTCCTCAAGGGCTTCTACAAAATCTGTGCCATTTGACAGGGACTTCTTGAGAGACTCAATTGCTGGAGCTATTGTGTCAATCATAGTTTTATCTCCTCTTTCAGCTTTCCCTCTCATTATGATCACTTCTAAAGCAGCTTGCATTGCTTTCAATATGTCCTGTTCGTCAATTTCAAACTTTCCTGCAAGTGCAGTTCCAGCCTGAATGAAAGCGGTGCCATAAAGAGGACCACTTGCACCACCAACTGTTGATACAAGGTACATACCAACAGCTTTTAATATAGCACCTATATCTTTCCCCTCCAGTGTTGGCAGGTTCTTTAAAACAGTCTGAAAACCTCTATCCATATTTATACCATGGTCCGCATCACCAATTGCAGAATCTAATTCCGTAAGATATTCTCTATTCTCATTTAGAAGTTTAGCTGCCTTCTTAAGATATTCCAAAACATCTTTGTTAGTTAATTTCATAATTAAACGCCTCGCAATAGTTCAGAATTTTCTACAAAGATACTTATTTTCATTAATTTCTAAATACCCCAACGTAAACCAGGTGTTAGCACTGGTTCATCCCAGAGGCTCTTCATTTCTTCATCGAGCCTAAGAAGTGTAATCGAGACTCCCTGCATCTCTAAAGATGTTATATACCTTCCAATTAATTTCCTTGCAATCTTTATCCCTTTAGATTCAAGGATTTTGTGTAGCTTTCTGTATACGATAAACAGTTCACTGTCGGGAGTACCGCCCATACTGTTTACAAAAGCCAATACTTCATCACCTGCTTTGAACGGTAAATCATTAATTACTGCTTCAGCAAGTATCTCAGTTACCTCATCTGCTGGTTTTAACTTCATACGCTCTCTTCCTGGCTCTCCATGAATCCCTATGCCTATCTCCATCTCGTCTTCTGCGAGTTCGAAAGTTGGCTTACCCGCCATTGGGACAGTGCAAGGCGTTAAAGCCATTCCCATGCTTCTTCCATTAGCGTTTACTCTTTTTGCAAGTTCAGTTAACTTGTCCAATGGGTACCCTTTTTCAGCCGCCGCTCCAACTATTTTTTCAGCAAGGACTGTTGTTCCAACTCCTCGTCTACCCTGAGTGTATAAACTATTCTGAACTGCAACGTCATCATCAATTATCACGCTCTGAACTTCAACACCTTCTCCTTTAAGTAGATCGGCTGCCATTTCAAAATTCATTATATCTCCACTATAGTTCTTAACAATAAACAGTATCCCTTTCCCGCTATTAACCTTCTTTGCAGCTTCATACATTTGGTCAGGCGTAGGTGATGTAAACACTTGCCCTGGACATGCAGCATCAAGCATTCCTTTACCAACAAATCCAACATGCATAGGCTCATGACCACTCCCGCCTCCTGAGATAACAGCAACTTTATTCTTAACAGGGGCATCTGCTCTATACACGAAATTTGGATTGAAATTTACTTTTATTAATTCAGGAAATGCTAAGGCAAGACCTTCTAATGATTCATTTACTACATCTTCTGGCTTATTAATTAATTTCTTCATTTTGACCTCCTTAAAAAAATTTAACAAATAGATAGGAAGGGGAGCTAGCACTCCCCTTCCTCTAACTTATCTATCCTTCTTTCTTTGCAAGTGACGAGGTTACAAACCAATCGTAAGTTAAAACACCTAAAACTCCACCAATAAGTGGACCTAAAATAGGTACTACAAACCAATAAGACCCATCAAATAAACCTTTTGTCCCAGCGATCGCACCAAAAAGGCGTGGACCAAAATCACGGGCAGGATTAATCGCATATCCGCTTGGACCACCAAGTGTAAGACCTATGCCAAGGACTACAAGTGCCACTATGAAACCACCAAGATTTGCTCCTACAGCATTATTTTTTGTATCGCCTGATGCAAGAACTCCCCAAAGAAGCACAGCTGTTCCAAAGATTTCTGCAACAAACGCATTCAGAAGACTATAGCTTCCAAGCGGAGATACAGATGCTGCTCCACCCCAGAAAGCTTGACCAAATACTGAGCCTGGGCCTGTGCACCAAACATTAGGCATACCTGCAGCCACTAAACCATCATGATAGACCAAGAATACACCAAAGGCTCCTAGGAAAGCACCAAGAACTTGTGCAATCCAATAAGGAACAACCTTCTTCCAAGGGAAACCTCTTTTGACAGCCAAAGCCAGAGTAACAGCTGGATTAAGATGTGCACCTGATACTCCCGCAACTGTGTAGACAGCAATTAGAACTGCCATTGCCCATCCGAAAGTGATAGTGTTCCAGTTGTAAGCAGTAGATGCAAGACGAGGAGCAAGTCCAACGTTCGCAACAACGCCATCGCCGAGTAAAATTAGGATGAATGTCCCAAAGACCTCAGCGACGAATTCACCAAACAAATTTTCTTTCTTCATCACGTCCTCCTTTCTTGAAAGTTATTTTAACGAAAAAAAATTTTTTGTCAAGAGGGTATAAAAAACTTAATACACATTCTCAAAAAATTGTTTATTTTTCTTAATTCAATAACAAATTACTTTACAATTCCAAAGTGAAACAAAAATAAAAATTACGCGCTCAAAACTAAAACATCTTCCTTTGAAAAATACACCCTAATTTTATCTCCA
>JAEMPV010000035.1 GCA_022759145.1 Caldisericum sp. | reverse complement strand
ATCCTCTAAAAGATTTTCTCTAAAATGTAAGTTTGTCTTACTCTCCTCAAGATGAATAGTATTAAAGCTACTGATAACACAAAAAGAATTCCATATGACCACAGTATGTCGAAGTTCGTGGGGATTGCTAAAGGGCTTCTCAAAATATTCAATATGTGTGTAACCGGATTAAGAAGGAGAAGAATCTGTATTGTTCTATTTAAAGTATTTGCATCAAAGTATGCGGGAGAAAAAATGATGAGGATGACAGAAAGAATTTGGAGTACTCCGTTTGCTAAGAATAGATTGTTCATTATAAGGCCCAAGGAAATAGAAAGTAATAACAACACAAGGATGCTAAAGATAATTCCAAAAGCAAGGAGAAGAATATTAACCTGTTTTAAACTTAAACTGACATAAAGGAAAGTGAAGAGAACGATTGGTAATGTTAATATGACATAGGTGATTGATTGGCTTAAAATAATCTGTGGGAATGTTATTGAAAAAGTTGAGTATAGTTCAAGCACCTGAGGTTCTTTTGTGTTTACAACTCTCAAACTCAACATATTGATAAAGGCACTTATAAGTGTTACAACCATATATCCTGTAAGAAGGAAAGCAATTTGAGATGTTGTTAGTTTTCCCTTTCCTGAAAGAAGCATTATGAATAGATACGAGAATGGCAGCAAGAACAGAACAACAAAAAGCTGGAAAAGGTAAATACGGAGCCCTTTAAACTCCATCTCTACGCCTAACCTAATTTTTTCCATTTTTTACCTCCATAAGCCTTTTAACGGCAGTCTCAAAAGAAGGTGCCTCAAATTGAATGTAATTTATAGAAGCAACATCATTTATCTTCTTTACTAAGTCTATCCCCATATCGAGGGTTTCAAGAGATACATTAAAAACTGTTCCATCACTTTCATATACCAGGTTTTCACTTTCAAGTATTGCTCTTGCAAGGTCGGCTTTGGGTGTTGAAAATTTTATTTCGCAAGGTAATTTAAGTAAAAGAGAAATTTCTGTAGGGCTTCCTTCTGCGATAATTTTTCCATCAACAAGCACATAAACTCTATCGCTTAACTTCTTTACTTCGTTCATATCGTGGCTTGCAATGAGAATCGCTTTGTCATTCCTGAATTGAGAGAGCCTATCCCATAAGTTGCTTTTGCTAACGATATCAACCATAGATGTGGGCTCGTCAAGGATAAGGAGAGAATTTGACTGTGCTATAGCAATACCTATAAGCATTAACTTTATTAAACCTGGGGAAAGTTGGTATCCGTAGAACTTTCTAACGCCTCCTAAGTTAAGGAAGTCAATAATCTCGCTAAGCCTTTTTTCGTATATTTCTCCTTTTATGCCTTTTAGTCTTAGGGCAAAGCCTATTGTTTCTTCAACTGTAAGGGAAGGAAAATAAAGAGGATACTGCGGAGCATAACCTGCTTCTTTTTTGATAATCGATGGGTTTAAGGATATGTCTTCTCCCAAAATTGAAATGTTTCCCTCTGTTGGCTTCAGTAATCCCAAAATTTGTCTTAGAAGGGTTGTTTTACCTGCTCCATTTGGACCAATAAGCCCTACAATTTCACCCTTTTTAACCTTTAAATTAATTGCTTCATTTGCCTTTTTACCATTTGGGTAAACTTTTGTTACATTTGAAACAAGTAAAATTTCTTCCATTTATTTCCTCCTTGTTAAAATTGTAGCAAAAAAAACGCTAAGTCAAGAGTAAGACCTAATTTTAACAAATAATATTAACTAAAATAGTAGTGCTCTAAGAATAACGGTGTAGAACACTTTTTGTATTTTGTTGGACCAAAAGTCCATTTTTTCTTTACTGAATCAATTTCCACGTGAAATCTGCTTAGGCTTTGACTAACAACAATATTGCACACATTTGGTAAGCTCGGAGATTATAGTAAAATATGTGTGAGGTGAAAATATGGAAGTAATAACCATAAGGACAACAAGAAGAGAAGAGATGATTGAAATTACTTCTGAGGTTGGCTCAATTGTCAGAAAATCAAAGGTAAGCAATGGTATATGCGTTGTGTTTGTGCCGCACACAACTGCCTCGATTACAATTAACGAAAATGCCGACCCAAGCGTTAAGAAGGATATTATTAATTATCTTTCAAAGTTAATTCCTGAAGGTTTAAATTACTCACATCTTGAGGGAAATGCGGATGCGCATATAAAATCGTCCATTATGGGTCAATCAAGAACAATTATTATTGAGAATGGCGAACTTGTGCTTGGAACATGGCAGGGTATCTTTTTTGTAGAGTTTGACGGACCAAGAACAAGGGAAGTTTATGTAGAAGTAATTCCTAAGATTCCTCAAGGTGTCTAAGGAGTTTTGCCATTGCCTCAATTGATGCGTTGAATAGTTTTTCTCCCAGTTCAACTGACCCTTCCTGGGTATCGTTAATTATACCCGTAACAGTAATGTATTTTCTTGCTAAATCGTTTGTGACATAGTACTTAGGCATTGGTCTTTTTTCCTCTGTGAGGAATTCTGTTTTCACAAGGGATTTATTAAGGTATAAAATCATTGAGACTTCTCCTCTTCCTGCATGCCCTGCATTGTCATATAACTCTTTTAATTCTTCCATAAGCCACCAGGAAGAGACCAAGAATTTTGAATTTGTAAGAGTATTTGCAAGTTCATCGAAAGCACATCTAAGTGGAGCAATATTTCCGCCGTGTCCGTTTACAAAAAAGAAATTTCTAAAGCCGTGATAGTGTAGCGAGGTGATATAGTCTTTAAGATAACTTATAAGGGTTGTTGGGCTTATTGAAATCGTCCCTGTAAATCCATATGTTATTGAATGGCAATTCCCTACATTTATTGTTGGTCCTACAACCCTATCTGTAACTTCTCCCAATCTTTTTGCAAGCGCCTCTGCAGTAATTGTGTCTGTCCCAAGGGGAAGTGCATCCGAGTGCTCCTCTGTTGCGCCAATGGGAATAATGATAGTTTGGTTGGTCTTGAGGTATTCTTTTACTTCACGCATTGTCATCATCATTAGTTCCATTTTCGCCTCCCTCATATGCCTCAATTAATTCTTTTGCCTCTTTTAGGTCAACCCTCATTACAAAAACATCAAATTCTCCTGCTGAACCAAGCAAAGGATTTGCACCAATGTTATCAACGATGAATCCTCCCCCTCGCATTGGTCCTGGACGCTTCATCATCGTCTTAATTCCATTTGTTTCTAAAAGATTTGATAAAACTTCAGCTTCGAATTGGTTTTCGCAGGTTTTAAGAAGCACCCACTCAAAATTTTTCTCAGCATCCTCAAAGTTATATCCGCAATTCACACATTCCTTTGCATCATCTTCATTTTCATATCCACACTTTGGGCATACTTTCATCTTTGCCTCCTTGTAAAACTATTATAGTATGCATTTTAAAATATGAAAATTTCTGATAAAATTGATTAGTTTTTCTTTCCGGAGGTATATATGGTAAGAGTTCGTTATGCACCCTCTCCAACAGGAGAG
>JAEMPV010000034.1 GCA_022759145.1 Caldisericum sp. | reverse complement strand
TAATCTCGAAATTGGTATCCTACACTTTTGAGTTTTTCTTTATAGTTTATTGTATTTCCTGGTTTATACAATTTTTCTACCAGGAAATCAAAAACATCTTTTTGCAATATATAAGAAAATTTTTCCCTGATGGAATTCATAATTGTATCTACTATAAATGTCGACAAAACATAGGTTTTTATATCCAAAGGGTGTTCAAAATCCCAATCAGAATAAACTCCAGTTTTATCCGTGAAGAAAAGGATCTCATTTGTAACTTTATTCCAGATGTCTGAAAACTTCTCTTTCTCGTTTTTAAATATTTCTATTTCAAATAAGTATTCCCTTATTAGTGGTCTTGTCCATAGGGCTTTATGTAAATCATGATTGTTTATAATATTCTCTATCGAATCTGGGGAAAGATGAGAAATTTTCTCAAGCCATTCTCTTGTTTCTGCTATTCCCTTCCATATATCTGCCATTATCTCTCTCATTAAGTGGTTATCAATTAAAATTTCACTATTTTCGGGGCAAAAGCAATAATATATCGCATGACCAAATTCATGGAATAATGTCTTGCAAGAATCATAACCTCTTAATTTACCAACAACAAGACGAATATCCTTATTAACTTTAATTGGATAACAAGCACCCGCATATGGAACATTATGGCTTTCTATGGATATAGGCAACTCAGAATATTTTAGTCCAAACAATGAAAGAGTATCCTTAAGGGTTGTTATTATTTCATCTTGTCCAAATTGTTTATCTCCAATCTTCTGTAACTTCTGTTTCGTAAGGTATTCTATATCGTATGGTTGTAGTGTATCTTTGATATTCTTTTTACCATCCTCAATGAATTCTTTCCAAATCTTTTCAGTCTTTTTTATAGCATAATTCATAAAATCTATAATTTCTTCAAAATCCGTCTCTTCAATATATGATTTTGCCTCTATATAATTGGAAAAACCCAATCTCCGTGATATAGCATTTGCTTGTGTAACGAATTGCCTAAAAAGGTTTTCGATAGGCTCAAGATGAGAAATCTGGCTTAAATAAGCATCTCTTCTCTCTTTTCTATTAGGAGAACTTGATAAAGTTTCCCATATTGAAGAAAAGTCAAATTGATGTTGCCTTTCATTTATCTCATTCTTAATCTCAAATAATACAGGATCATACTCTATATTTGCATTTATAATTAATCTTTCAAGGAGTTCTGCTTTTCTTCTTATTAAATATTCCCTATGTTTTTCGGCTTCCTTTACTTTTAAAATTAGACCTGGCTCCAACAAAAGTTCTCGTCTTCTTTCTGAAACATTGCTTAACCTTTCTCTGTCGAGACTTTTTCCTGTATCCTGGTAATAATAAATCAGATTCTCCTCGCATCCGAGTTCATAAAGTTCTTTATCTATCTCTTCAAGCCATTCCATATCTCTCCCCTAACTCGTTTAAATAATTAACCCCTAATCCAGATAAGGTTTCCTTCATATAGCAACTTTCTCCCTCGCTCTCAACTGAGAAAAACCTCCTCTAACGAGGCATAACTTATACAGATATACGGATTTGATTTCAATCTCAGTGTAGAGAGGCTTCCTTTTCTACGGGTGTCACTTCCCGAAAGTTCCTCGATAGGTTTTTGGGAATTTGCTCTCCCAATTATTTCTCTCTTCTCCACACTTGTATTATACCTTGTTCTCTTAGACTGCCAAGAATTTTCCTACTTTTATCTCTCCAATAAATTAGAATGCATTCTTGCAGGCAGAATGTAATGCATTCTAATAAAAATCTAATTCTGCAAACAATGGTTTGCCACAATACCAATGATTACAACCTTATTTGATTTGAGGCTTGCAATTGATTTAAAAAGAGTAAATCGTTTGAAATAAATAGAGTTCTCTTTGTCATTTTTTCTAAGAATAATTGAATACAATAATAATTGTACAAAAAATAAAATGCACTTAAAAGATTTTATATGTTTTTTTCAAAAAATACTACAATCTTTTAGAGTAATGGAAAATCGCTCAATTGAGATGCAAGATTAATGAAAGGAGTTATCGATTGAAACAGACGAAAATAATAAAACCTGGGACTTTGATAATTGGGCAGATCGTTATGATGAGGATATTCATAACGACCAGGAGTATTATGCAAGGTATGATGAAATACTTGATATGGTGGTGAAGATTGCAAATATCACTTCTCAAAAGAAAGTTCTTGACATAGGAACCGGAACAGGAAATCTTGCCAGGCGTTTTCTTGCATGTAGTGCTACAGTTGTCGGTTTAGATCAGTCAGAAAAAATGCTTGCTGTAGCAAGAAAAAAGATAGGTAATGACCCAAGAGTAGAGTTCTATCGTGTTCCCGATGCGTTTTTACAAATCCCCTACCCTGATAATTCTTTTGATGTAGTAGCAAGCACTTATGCTTTTCATCATATACCGCACCATGCAAAATCCTCAGCTATCCGTGAAATGCTTCGACGAGTACTCAAGCCTGGAGGAGTTTTGGTATTGGGAGATCTGATGTTCAAAGACGAGGAAGCAGAGAAGAACGCCTTGAATCAGTATGAATGGCTTGAAGAAGAATATTTTGAGCGAATTGATGAACTTCGTAGTATATTCAAGGAGTTAGGAATGAAATTAAGTGCACAGCAGTTCACTCCCGTCACTTGGGTTGTTTGGACTGTTAAAGAGAAGGTTCACATATCTTAGGTGTGATAAAAAATTTGAAGAATAGTATATTTAAGGATATGAATATAGGTTCCGGAACATATGATTCTCAAAAGGTATGTAGGTTGATTACCCTATTGCATTTTTTTTAGAAATGTATTACAATATACTACAAATTAATACAATAGGGAGGTAAAAAATGACAAAAGTGATTTCTGTACGCCTCAACGAAGACATACTTGAAAAGATGGAAATTATTTCAAGAAGATTGAAAAGATCTAAAAACTGGGTTATAGGTGAGGTATTAGAAAACTACCTTGAAGAAATGTACGATGTAGAAGAAGCCAAAAGAATTCTACTTGATGAAACGGACAAATTAATTGATCATGAACAAGCCAAGAAAGAACTCCTATCAGATTAAGTGGAAAGAGAGTGCTGTTAAATCCGTAAGCAAATTCCCAAAAGAAATACGAGAAAGGATTGTAGAAAAAGTTGACGAGCTTAGGGATTCTCCTTTCTTGGGAGAACCGCTTTCTGGAGATCTTAAAGGATTAAGAAGGATAAAAATTGGAGATTACAGAATAATATACTTCGTTGATACAGATAAAGTTATAATCATAGTTGTAAAAGTAGGACACCGTAGTGAGATATACAGGTGAAACAATATAGTCGCAAAATCAGCTCATGCTACTCACACTTACACATACTTTTTCATACAATCTTGGTAAAACGTTTATTTGCTTATAATGTAGTAAGTCTGGTGTCCAGGGTATGAGGGTTTTTACATCACTCTGTTTTGTCCTTTGAGGTTAACAGTGGTATAATTGGAGTAAAGGTGTAGATATGAATGATAACACTGTTGGGGTGTGAAGATATTGATAACACATTTTATTCTGTAATTATTCCTGGTTTAGCTATGGGTTTTACCTATACTAAAGGTATGAATAGGAAGCAATTAGCCTATGTTATAAAAAAGTGGTATCAACTAAAGGACGAATTAGGTTTTCCTCTATATGCTGCAGAACCGCATCCCAGAGGAATATAATGAAAGAACCAGTAATTAAGGCAATAAATTTATCTAAAAGATATGGAGATATTCAGGCTTTAAAAGGAATAAACATAGAGATTATGAGAGGAGAATTTTGCGTAATTGCAGGTCCGAATGGGGCAGGGAAAACAACATTTTTGAGAATAATTTACGGAGATACGGATCCAAGCGATGGAAAAATATTCTTAGCACCACTTTCTACTCCCATAGGCGTGATGCCGCAAGAAGCAGGACTATACGAGGATCTAACTGTATGGGAACATGTTTATTATCTCACGCTTCTTAAAGGCGTGAAAAATTGCAAAGAGAGAGCTGAATGGGCTATAGAGGTAGCAGGCCTTGAAAGAGTAAAGAACAGACTAATAAGAGATCTCTCTGGAGGTTATAAGAGAAGAGTTAGCCTTGCCCAGGCTCTATCTGGAAGTGATGACCTTCTTCTGCTTGATGAACCTACATCAGGCTTAGATCCCGAAGCACGTAAAATGATGCTTGACTCAATCAAAGACCTGCATAAAAAAGGCGCAACTATCATATTCACAACGCATTATCTTGATGAGATTGAAAGAGAGATTGATAGACTTGTAATATTCAACAAGGGTGAGATCATACATAACGGGGATAAGAAAGACATAATGGATAGAATAGGATATGACTATGAGATAGAAACAACATATGAGGAAGGTAAAGTAAAATCTTTTGAAAGGATGAATCTCAGATTCTCAGTTGAGGATAATACCATTCATCTCTATCTTCCTAAACAAGCACTCACTCCAGAGTTGTTTTCTATCATTGGACAGGATATAACTCTATCACGTCCATCGCTTGAAGAGGCATATCTAAAGAGGGTAAAGGATGAAACTCACTAATATAGTAACAATAGCAAAGATTTACTCAAAGTGGCAGTTCAGGCGACCTTTCACTTTCTTTTTCATAGCGATGTTTATGCCAATCTCAATAATAGTCCCAATGCTTATTCTTGTGCCGAAGGAGGGCTGGTTTAACATAATAATGGGTGCTCTTATCTTCTCGGTTATAGGAGGAGGAATATCAGATGTTACTTTGAATGTCTCTTTTGACAGAGAAGAAAAAAGAAATGTCTTTCTCATTACCAGGAATGTAAAACCTATGGAATATATGCTTGGGATATTGCTCGGTGGCGCAAGTTACACATTTGTTGGCGCTATAGTCATACTGCTTATAGGGCTTATTATTCTGAGACTCACTATTACCATGTTTCAGATTCTATTAATGCTTGGCTTGATAGCAATAGCATGGATCGCCTCAGCGAATCTCGGATTCATTCTCTCCTTATACGGACCAAAGGACTACAGGCTATCAGGAACACTTTCGGATGTTCTTCTATTTTCTCTCTCTTTCCTTGCTCCTGTCTATTACCCTATTGAGATTCTACCACTCCCCCTAAGATATTTCTCATATATGATTTATACAACGCATCTCGCCATTCTTGGTAAATCAATACTTCGTTCCGAACCTTTAAGTTTATTCAGCCTCTCCTTTGTTCTTATTTTTTCTCTTGTGCTTTTTATGATCTCTATAAGAGGTATGAAATGGAAAAAGGATTAAAAATAGAGCAAATGGCAAAGATTTGTAGCGAACTTATAACTAGAAGAGAGCCAGAAGAGGCACTCAAATATGTTGAAGATAACCTTAAGCACGTACCAGAGATTTCAATACATAAAATAAATGGTGGTAACTTGATAGCAGAGCTAAATAAAGACGCAAAACAAGCTTTAATCTTCTGTAGCCACCTCGATGTTGCCCTGCCAGGAAACATGGAAGAATGGAAATATGATCCTTTTTCAGGAAAAATGATAGAGTACGATAATGATATTGTGATTTTTGGCCGCGGGGCAACGGATATGGAAGACTTAGTATAATGGACTTAGTATAATGAGTCAATATCCTGAAAGGAAAATAGGTATAGTTTATCTTATTGCTGTAGAAGTAGAAAAAACGGTGAAGGAAATCACCACAAGTATCCCAAAATAGGGCAAGAGAAAATCCTGCCCTTAAAAGTTTTGTGAAATTATCCTTTCAAAA
>JAEMPV010000033.1 GCA_022759145.1 Caldisericum sp. | reverse complement strand
GAGTGACACATTTTGGAACGAGGGCTTCGCCCCCTTTCCAACTTTTCCCCAAAGGAATAAATTCGTTTTTGGGTACAGTTTTAGAAAGCCTATTTGCACATTAAAAATATCTTTAAAACTAATTTTCGAAAACTTTGGGAAGCATTTTTAAATGTCAACTCTTTACCTTTTCCATAAATTTTTAAAATTAACAAAATTTAATAATTTTCCTGCAAATATAGTAAAAATAAATTTTCTTTGGCAAAAATATGGTCATTTTATGGATTGTTTTCTTCACATTTTTATCACATTTTTGATATAATATATAGCGACGATAGATCAATCAAGATTCTATCAATCAAATTGGTCAGCAAAGGCCTGCGTTTCCCTCCTCCTTTTCGCAGGCTTTTGCTTTTTTTATTTTAAAGCAGGTGATCCTTAAGTGCCTTTTCTACTACCTCAATATCGTAAGAAAAGACTCTATCTTTATGAGCGTAAGAAACAAAAGACCTGACTTTTTCAAAAACTTCTCTTGTGCCTGAACCAATTGAATTTTTATCACCTGATTCTTTAAGCACCATTTCAAGCGCCTGTGCTCCAATAATCAATTCAATTGAAATTACTTTTCTTACATTATCCAGAACTTTTCTTGCCTTGATTACTGCATTCATTCCCATGCTAACATAGTCCTCCTGGTCGGCGGATACGGGAAGTGAATCGACGCTTGCAGGATGAGACAGGATTTTATTTTCAGAAACTAACGACGCAGCCGTGTATTGCAAAATCATCATGCCTGATTCTACACCAGGATTACTTGCTAAAAATGGCTTAAGCCCACTCAACGCAGGGTTCAAAATTCTATTGATACGCCTTTCTATCATTCCAGATAAAGTCGTTAAAACAATTGAGTAAAAATCCATTAAAAATGATAAAGGTTGTGCATGAAAATTGCCGCCAGATATAACATCGCCATTTTCAAAAATAAGTGGGTTATCGGTTGAGGCATTAATCTCTCTTTCAAGAAATTTCTCGATATTTAAAAGGTTCTCAAGAATTGCACCATAAACCTGTGGCATACAGCGAAGGGTGTAGGCATCCTGGACTCGATTTGAGGTATTAACAAGTTTGCTATCAGAAACAAGTCCAAGGAATTTTTCGCTTATAGTTTTTTGTGCAGGAGCATTCCTTACTTCATGTACCCTTGAATCAAACGCAGGAGTTTTTCCTCTTAGTGCCTCAAAAGACATTGCAAAAGATTTTATAGCAATATCAAGAAGGTATTTTGCTTCGTATAAAAGTAAGGAAGAAATGCCTGCTTCAAAGGATGTCCCGTTAATTAGTGCAAGCCCCTCCTTTGGATAAAATTGAGATAACGGCTCAAAGTTGTAGTGCCCAAAAACTTCGCTAAATTCAACAATTTTCCCATCTTCAAAAACCCTTCCTTTACCTAAAAGAAGAAGCGCAATATGTGCAAGTGGTGCAAGGTCACCTGATGCACCAACCGACCCATAAAGTGGAACATAGGGATATATTCTGTTATTGAGTATCTCGAGCAATTTTTCAATTGTTTCTACTCTTACCCCTGAATAACCCTTTGCAAGGCTATTTGCCCTAACCAAAATCGCCGCTCTTACCTCAGGCTCCGAAAATGGTTCACCTGCACCTGACGAATGGCTCAGGATTAGATTTTCTTGTAGTTTTGACAGGTTTTCCCTGTCAATTACTACATCTGCAAGTTTGCCAAAACCGGTGTTTATTCCATAAAAAGGCTTGCCGCTTTCTACAATATCCTGGATTATTTTATATGATTTTTCAACCTTCCTTTTTGCATTTTCACTTAAAAGAACCTCAGAGTATGTCTCGGAAACAGAAACTACATCTTCTATACCAAGACTATGTCCGTCAATTTCAATTGAACTTCTCATCAATAAGCCTTTCTAATTCTTCAAAAGACTTTATATATGGCTCAACTTCGGGGTTATCTTTTCCTTTTGCGTAGAGAACTGCATTAAAGCCATAGGACTTTGCTCCCATGAAGTCAAGCCTTACGGAATCCCCAACATGGACAATATTTTCTTTTTCAAGTTTTAGAATATTCTTTGCATATTCAAAAACTCGTGGGTCTGGCTTTCTTACACCAATCTCATCAGAAAAAACAAAATGAGTAAAATAATCCCTTATACCGTACATTTCAAGGATATTCAAAAGAATGCTTCCGGGGGTTCTTCCCGTGTTTGAAATAAGGGTTAATGTATATTTTTTGCTTAATCTCATAAGAATTTTTGGAATTGCTTGCTCCGTTAAGAGTGGGGGATTTTCGAGAATCACGGTTTTGTAATGCTCTACGATGCGGTTAAATTGTTTCGAATCATAAGGAACATTAAGGTATTTCTCAAGAAGCACTTTAACCTGTGACTCCGGTAGAATCGACCAGGAATTTTCAGCACTTGGATATTTGAAAGCCTCATTTAGATCAGAAAAGAACTTCATAATAATGTCTTTCTTGCTACTATCAAGTATAAGCGTGTCAAGAATAAATTTTGCCCTTCTCTCGTCTCTTTCAATTTCGTTTGAATTTACATCCTCGATGAGGGTTTCCCAGAGGTCAATTGTTATTGCTTTAATCATTTCTCAAATGCCTCTTTAAAGGTAACTAAGTCTTCGGTTCTTCCAACTATAAATATCACATCGCCCTCAAGGAATTTAAGCACTGTAAATGTTGTTGTCTTAATACCGCCTGCAGTTCCACCAGGAGAACCGCAAACAAACATTAAGAATATAAGAAGTAGAAGTGTAGGCCGGGTGAGGCTTCCGATATCAACGGTATTGAATCCTGCAGTTCTGGGAGTTACTGATTGAAAGAAACTTGCAAGGACTAACTGCACAGGGGACAGTTTTAATTTTTTCATAGTTTTTTCAGTTTAATTGTATATGTTTTTTCTCCTGTATCAAGTGTTGAGGAGATATCAAATTTTTCAAGTGATTCTTCAATATCTACCGATAGAGTTTCCTCTTTTATGTAGTCTTCGAAATCTTTTACAACCTCATCTAAAGGAGAAATGGATAATTTAATTCTATCTGCAATATCGTAATTTGCTTCTTTTCTGAGGTTTTGTATAGTGTGGACAATTTCACGGGCAACGCCTTCCTTTACAAGTTCATCCGTGAGGGCTGTGTCGAGGAAAACAAAGTTGCCATTTTCAAAGGCACCAATGTAAGTTCCCTTCCCTTTTACCTCAACAAATACATCTCCCATTGTAAGCCTTATTGGAGTATTGTCCACCTCAATTTGAGCAAATCCAACATTCAAAAGTGCTTTAATAACATTTTCGTCCTTGAGATGCTCGACTATCTTTGGAAGTTTATTTCCGTAAGTTTGCCCAAGTGTTACAAGGTTCGGTTTGAGAGTTACCTCACCGTATGGCTCAATTGTATTATCAAGAACAACTTCTTTAACATTGAGTTCTTCGCTAATAACAGGGATGTTCTCCTTTAAGAACGCCTCGTGATCCTTATTTGAAAGGACAACCACAAGTCTTTGTAATGGCTGACGCACTTTTCTCCCGGAATTTTTCCTTAAACTTCTTCCCAATGAGGTTATTTCAATTACAAGTTCCATATCGTCAATCAGTTTTTCATCGATGAGGCTCTCATCAGGTTTTGGATAATCTGTAAGATGGACACTTTCGGGCTTTTCTGGATAGAACGGCCTTACAAGGTTCTGGTAAAGGGTTTCAGAAAGGAATGGGGTAAACGGTGCAAGTATGTATGAAAGTTTTGAAAGAACTTCATACAGTGTAAGATATGCAGTCCATTTGTCCTCGTCGTTTTCGCTTTTCCAGAATCTTCTTCTTGACCTTCTCACATACCAGTTTGAAAGGTCATCAACGAACTTTGTAATATCTTTTGTAAGAGGAGTAATTTCAAACTTATCAAACCTGTCGAGGACTTCTTTATTTATCTGCTCAACACGTGCTAAAATCCACCTGTCAAGAATATGCCTCTTTGTAGGCTCAACATACTTTACTTCTTTTGGGTTAAAGTGGTCAAGGTTTGCATACATCGCAAAGAAAGTATAGACATTTCTCAAAGGTATGATAAATTCCTTCATTGCATCATTTACAACATTTGGTCCAAACCTTCTTGGAAGCCATGGAGGAGAGGCAGTATATATAGCCCATCTGAAGGCATCTGCACCTTGAACATTAAGTATACTCCATGGGTCGATTACATTCCCCTTGGACTTACTCATCTTCTGCCCTTTTTCATCGAGTATAAGTTCAAGGCAGAGCACAGTTTTGTAGGGAGCAACGCCTTTTACGAGTGTTGAAATTGCAAGGAGAGAGTAAAACCAGCCCCTTGTTTGGTCAATTGCCTCAGTTATGAAATCTGCAGGAAAGTTTTTCTCAAATTCTTCAACATTTTCAAATGGGTAGTGGAGTTGTGCAAAAGGCATAGCACCCGAATCAAACCATACATCTATAACTTCAGGTACACGAGACATAGTCCCACCACATTTCGGGCATTTTAGGTGAATCTTATCCACATAGGGCTTGTGAAGTTCAATATCAGGTGGAACATCCTCGATTGCACGCTCTCTTAATTCCTTAATACTTCCTATTGCCTCAGTATGACCACAACTCTCGCACTTCCAGATATTAAGGGGAGTCCCCCAGTAACGCTCTCTTGAAAGTGCCCAGTCGTTAATATTCGCAAGCCAGTTTCCGAAACGCCCATACTTAATTGATTCTGGGAACCAGTTTACAGTTTCATTATTCTTTACAAGTTGCTCTCTTAAATCACTCATCCGTATGAACCACGAGCCCTTTGCATAATAGAGAAGTGGTGTTCCGCAACGCCAGCAGAATGGGTAATCGTGTTCGTATAACTCTTTCTTAAAAAGAAGCCCTCTTTTCTTGAGGTCTTCTGTAATAAGTGGGTCTGCGTCTTTTACAAATTTTCCTTTAAAAGGCCCTTCGGTAAGTTTTCCTTCGAGGTCAACAAGTTGAATCATTGGAAGATTATATGCCTTACCAACATTGAGGTCGTCCTCACCAAAAGCAGGTGCAATGTGAACAATACCAGAACCATCTTCATTTGTAACAAAGTCTGCAAGGACTACTCTAAACGCCTTTTCTTCGTCTTCCTTTTTTAGTTCTATATACCTGAATGGTGGCTCGTACTTTATACCGGCAAGTTCGGCACCTTTCATCTCCTTTAAAAGAGTGTAGTCGACACCCTCATGCCCAAGTATTGCATGTGCACGGTTCTTTTCAAGGATCAATTTCTTACCATCGTGTTCAACCAGTAGGTATGTAAATTCGGGGTTTACTGCTGCAGCAACGTTTGAAGGAAGAGTCCAGGGGGTTGTTGTCCAGACAAGGAGAGATGTATCAGGATATCTTTCGTCCTTTACTGGGAAGAACACATAAATTGAAGGGTCTTTAACCTTTTTGTAGCCAAGAGCAACTTCGTGTGAAGAAAGGGTTGTTCCACACCTTGGACAATAAGGCACAACTTTATGCCCTTCGTAAAGAAGCCCTTTGTTATATACCTCTTTCAAAATCCACCAGATTGTTTCAATGTAATAATTCTCGTAAGTCTTGTAGGCATTGGACATATCGATCCAGAAGCCAATTCTATCGGTCATTTTTTCCCAGTCATCAACATATTTCATTACAGATTCCTTACAGAGTTGGTTGAACTTTTCGATGCCATATTCCTCAATTTCACGCTTTGTGTGAATGTTAAGCATCTTTTCAACTTCAATTTCAACAGGAAGCCCCTGTGTATCCCAGCCACCACGTCTTGGCACATAATAACCCATAAGGGACTTAAATCTGAGAACAGTATCCTTGTAGATCCTTGAAAGCCCATGGTGGACGCCAGGTTTGCCATTTGCAGTAGGAGGTCCTTCGTAAAATACAAAACGAGGATTGCCTTCCCTTATCTTTAAGCTTTTCTCAAAAATTTTATTCTCTTTCCAAAATTCTATAAGCCGCTCTTCTTCTTGCGGTATATTCTTTACATCTTCAAGTTTCTTAAATTCCATCGCTCAACCTCCACTCTCAAATTAAAAAAATTATATCAGAAAAATCGTGTATTACAAAGTTATACCGCATTTGCGGGATTCCAAAGTTCAAAAGTGAAAAAAGAAAAATAGGCTTCAAAAACTTGTAATTTTTTCAAAAAGGTTCTAAACTTTTTAGAGGGACAGAGGTTGCTAAACCGAGGATTAAAATTTTTGGAGGCGT